>JABMPG010000768.1 GCA_013203855.1 bacterium | reverse complement strand
TGACCCGCTTGCCCTGGTTGCGATACTCGCGCGCCATCTTGCCCACGGTCGTCGTCTTGCCCGTTCCGTTTACGCCCGTCACAAGGATAACGGTGGGAGGATCGGGCAGGAGACACAGATGGCGCTCGTCATGGGCGACGATGTCCAGCAGGGCCTTCTTGAAAACGCCGATCAGTTCCTCGGGAGTGTCGGCCTTGCGCGCCTCGCTCCTGCGCCGCATCTCGTCGACAATCTTCGTCGTGGTCTGGATGCCCACATCGGCCTGGATCAGGATCATCTCGATCTCTTCCAGCAGCTCCTCGTCCACCTTGCCATGGAGGCGGATCACCTCGCGGACCTTCTCGACCATGCCCTTCTTCGTCTTGCCCAGCTGCTTCTTCAGGCGGGAAAAAAGACTCTCTTTTGTCTCCAGAACGGGTTCCTCGACCGCGGCGGGAGCCGGAGATTCGACGGGCGGAGCGGCGGAAAATGCCGTCTCAGATCCCAGCTCCGTCTCGACAACGGGATCTTCCCCGTGTTCATCCTGTTTCTCGGGAGCCTGTTCCTTCCCCCCTATGAACCGGCGAAAAAAGCCGCGTTTTTCCTTCTTGTCGTTTTCAGCCATGCCTGTCACTCCTGATCGTGTCATAACTGCGGCTCGGGAAAACCGCCCCAGAAGCTTAGGCGAGGCACGGCCCGCATTCAAGGCTATTCTGGCGGAAAGACTCGCGCCGCGGCGGCGTCCCGGGTTGACGGCAGTGCGCAGATTCCTTTACAATTGGCCAAAATCGGGGAAAACCGTGGCTCCGGCTCGGCGAATCCCCTACTGGAGGGCAACATGATTACCGGTATCGCCCACGTTTGTTTTACGGTCGACGATCTGGACCGTGCGCTCGATTTCTACGAAAACAAGCTTGGCCTGCGCCACGCTTTCGACTTCCTGAACGACGCCAACGAGCGTTTCGGCTGCTATCTCTACGTGGGCCATCGCAACTTCATCGAGATCTTCCAACGCAAGCATCGTCCCCCCGACGATACCCGCTCCTACAAGCACCTCTGCCTCGAAGTGGACGATATCGAGGAGACCATCACCGATCTTCGTGAAAAGGGCGTCGACGTGACTCCCGCCAAACTGGGCGGCGACTACTCCTGGCAGGCATGGATCACCGATCCGGACGGAAACCGCATCGAGCTGCACGGCTACACCCCCGAGAGCCGGCAAGGCATCGTCTGGGAGCGGAAGAAGGCCTGATCCCCCCTCAGCCCTTCCTCCCCAGGCGGATGACGTTCCACGAGAGCCGTGGAAGGGAAACTTTCAGCGTGCCATCCTTGATCGCGGGCGTTTTGGCGGTCCGCGGTTTAACGCGGTCCGGATTCTCCTCCGTGTTCGTCGCGAGAGGATTCTTGTGGTCCAGAACAATATGCTCGAGGACATGTAGACGCGCAAAGGCGCTCAGGTCCACCTGGAAGTCCAGCGCATCTTCGAGATGACGGTTCACGGCGAAGACGGTCAGGCTCTCCTGCTCTTCGTTCAGCACGGCAACCGATTCGAGGTACGGCACGGCTTCGAAGTCGCGGCTGTCATAAACCGGACAACAGGGACGGGTGTCGAGAACGGTGCCCCGCCCATACTTCGAGGCGTGCTGAAAAGGATAGAAGATTGTCTGCTTCCAGCAGGGCCCGCCCGTGCGGGTCATGATGGGAGCGATGACGTTAACGATCTGGGCCAGGCAGGCGATGCGGACGCGGTCGGCATGACGCAGCAGAGTAATGAGCATACAGCCTGCGACCAAGGCATCTTCAAGGGTGTAGGTATCCTCGACCAGGGGCGGCGCGAACTGCCACGGCTCGTGTTTCCCGTGCTCGTCGATCGAGTGATACCAGACATTCCACTCGTCAAAACTGAGATTGATCTTTTTCTTGCTGCGCTTGACCGACTGCACATAGTCGCAGGCCGCCACCACCTCGCGGATGAAATGATCCATCTGGAGCGATTGCGCCAGAAAGTTTGGCGTGTCATCACCCGTCTTGCGCAGATAGGTATGCAAGGAAATATAGTCAACATGCTCCCATGCGTGTTCGAGGACCTTGCGCTCCCACTCGGGGAAGGTCGGCATAGCCCGGCCCGAACTTCCGCACAGAACCAGTTCGATCGATGGATCGGCCCATTTCATCATCTTGGCCGTCTCGCAGGCCAGACGTCCGTACTCGTCCGCGGTCTGATGTCCGATCTGCCACGCGCCGTCCATCTCGTTTCCCAGGCACCAGAGCTTCACGTTGTGCGGCTCGCGGTGGCCGTGAGCCGCGCGCAGATCGCTGAAATTCGACCCGCCAGCATGGTTGCAGTACTCAACGAAATATCGCGCCGAATCCTTGCCTCGTGTGCCCAGGTTGACAGCCAGCATCGGCTCGGTTCCGGCCTCGCGGCACCACTCGATAAACTCGTTCGTCCCGAAAGAGTTCGGTTCGAGGGTCTTCCACGCCAGATCCAGCCGGGCCGGCCGGGCGCCAGCATCGCCAACGCCGTCCTCCCAATTGTAGCCCGAAACGAAGTTGCCGCCGGGATATCGCATGACCGGCGTGCCGAGTTCGCGCACCATCTCGAGGACGTCTTTCCGGAAACCCCGCTTGTCAGCCTGCGGATGTCCCGGCTCATAAACACCCCCATAGACAGCCCGTCCCAGATGCTCGAGAAAGGATCCGAACAGACGCGGATCGACGTCGCCAATCCGGAAATCGGGATGAAGGGTAAGAGTGGCCTGCGGCATGGGAAAGCCTTTCAGCAGCGGGTTTCTTGAATTTGGGGTCTACGCTTTGCAGTCCAGATCTCGAGGCTCGAAGTTGATTTGACTGGCTACTGGCTGCCACTTACGCCTCATCTTCACTTTTTCGCCGGCACGTCTTCCCATTTCTCTTTGAGCAGGATCTTCTGAAGTCCCCGATGAATCTTGCCATTCGAAGCGATAACCGTGCGGTCCTTGAGAGTGAGAGGCCGCCCTTTGAAATTAGCGCAGCGGCCGCCCGCCTCGCGCACGATCAGGTCGCCCGCCAGAATGTCCCACGGTTGGAGGGAAGGCTCATAGAATGCCTCACCCCGGCCACACGCCACGTAGCACAGATCGATGGCCGCCGAGCCGAGACGCAGGATGCCATGGCTCTCCATGATCACCCGCGCGACCGTATCCATCAGGGGGGCGAGAATCTCACGCCGGTTGTGAGGAAAGCCGGTAACGATCAGGGCGTCGGCCAGATTGTCCACGTCCGACACCCGGATGCGCTTCTTGTTCAGGGTCGCGCCGCCGTCCTTTTTCGCAAAGAACCACTCGTCCCGGATCGGGTCCACAACGAGCCCCATGATCGTCTTATTCTTGTGCTGCAGGGCCATGGAAATCGAGAAGATCGGCACGGAGTGAGCGAAGTTCATGGTCCCGTCGAGGGGGTCGACGACCCAGCGGTATTCGGCGGAGTTGCGCCCCTTCGCCCCGGCATCACCCGACTCCTCGGCCAGGATGGCGTGGTCGGGAAAGACGTCGCGGATGACGCCCAGGATGGCCGCCTCCGATTCGTGGTCGGCGACCGTGACGAGGTCCACCTCGCTCTTGTGCTTGGGCGATCGAATCTTACCGAAATGTTTCAGCAAAACCTGTCGCCCCAGTTCAGCGGCGGCGTAAAGTGTGTCTTTGAGTTTGCGGTCGGAAGGCATAGGTTTCAGTTTGGCGTTTCTGTTCTGGAGTTGGTCGTTCGCGTCTACCGCGTCGCGACTTTCGGTTGCTTTCTACTGGCTATTCTCTTTTTGGGCCGTCCTCACCCACAGTCTCTTCCCATCCGTGCACAACTCGACGAAGCCGGAGTCGGGCGTGGAAAAAACATCCGCGCCGGCCCGCGCCAACCGGTCGAGAACATCGGGGCCGGGGTGGCCGTAGCGATTGTTGCGACCGACGCTGATCAGCGCCACCTCGGGCCGCACCGCGCGCAGAAAGACCTCGCCGGTCCCTTCGCCACTGCCGTGATGAGCGACTTTGAGAACCTCGGCCTCGAGCATTTCCGCGCCCAAAGCTCGAACCAATTCTCGTTCAATACCCTGCTCCAGGTCCCCTGTCAACAGAAAGGTCATTTCGCCGTACTCGACTTTCGTCACCACCGACCGCTCATTGGTGCTGATGAACAGGTTGTCCGACCGCTCGGGATGGAGAAACTCGATCCGGACCGGATCCGTCCCGCCTAGGCGATCGCCCCGTCCCACGCGATACACGGGCGCCGATTCATGCGCCAGCGCCTCGTCGAGACGTCGCTGGGTTTCGGTGCCGGAGCGGGACGGCCCCATCAGCACTCGGCGCACGTAACACTCGTCAAACAGGGCGGGCGCCGCGCCGATGTGGTCGGCATCGGTATGGGTCACGATCAGCGCCTCGATCTCGTCGATCCCCTCTGCCCGGAGATACTCCGTCAAGGACCGGCCCGCCTGACGAGGCCCGGTATCGATCAGGAAGACGCGGCGATCAGGCAGTTCGACCGCGAGACAATCGCCCTGTCCCACGTCGAGCATCGTCAGCCTGAACTCACCCGGTGGGCCGGACACGGCCGGGGCGAATCCCGCCAGGACCGGCCACCACGCGACGAGAACTCCGGCGAGAGCCACCCGCAACGCCAGCCGCGCCCGCCGCACTTCGGCCTCGCCCGGAGCCGACCTCATTCGCATGTGGGGCCCGACAAAAAGAAGAAGATAATATCCCGTCATCAGCAACCATGGAAATGTCGGCAGCCGCACGGACGCGAAAGAAACCCTCGAGAATCCGTGGGCCATCCAGATGAATCCGCCAGTGAGAATAGAGACGAGATCTCCCAGTATCCCCGCCAGCCCCGATCCGAGCGGTCCCAGGATCGAAAACGCCGCGCCCGCCGCCAACACCAGAAAGGCCCACGGCACCAGGAACAGGTTTGCGACGAAGCCGATCAAGGAGACCTGGTGGAAATAGACGGCGAGGAGAGGCAAGAGGCTCAACTGCGCGGCGAGCACTACCGCCAGAGGGCCTGCTATGGCTTGGTTATATAGGTAGACGAGTTGCCGCCTCCCGAAACTGTATTGGTCCGGGGGACGCCGGAATATGGCCGAGAGGGTCGGATAGAGGGTGATGATTCCGAACGCGCAGAGATAGGAGAACTGAAAATCGATCCTCAGGATGGCAAGCGGGTTGACGACGAGGGTGAGAATCACGGCGAGGGAGAGGGCCGTGAGATGGTCTGCCCGCCGCCGCGCGAGATAGGGCAGGCCCAGACAGGCCGCCATGACACTCCCCCGCACCACCGGGGCCCGAAACCCGATGAGGACGCAATAGATCAGAAGAAACGCGAAAAGCACCCAGACCGACGCCCGGGGCGGAATCCGCACCAGTCGGCACAGGAGAAACACCATGAGCGCCAGCAGACCCGTGTGCAGACCGGAAACGGCGAAGAGATGGCTCACTCCCGCGCGGTTGAAAAGCCGCCTCTGGTCCGGGTCCAGCCCTCCCGTCTCGCCCAGCAGCATGGCCCTCAGCACGGCCGCCCGCTCAGGAGGCAGATGCTGGCTCAATAGCGCGAGGGTCGAACGCCGCCAGCGCATCACGCATGAGAAAAAGGCCCGCTCCAAGTTCCGGCCTTCAGGCTCGAGCAGCGAAACCCGGCCCGTGTCCCAGACCGTCGCCACGCCCCCGATTCCTCTCGATCTCAGATAGGACCGGTAATCGAACAGATCGGCGTGGCTCCGAGGCTGGGGCAATTGGATCGCCGCGTGGACCTGGACGCGATCGCCCTGGAAAGGCGGCGACCTCATCCACTGTTGCGCCGCCTCGCCCACCAGGCTCACCTGAATGTGTCCGGGGATGTGGCGCGACCCATGGGCGGTGGAAATCACCTGCACGTCCCGCAGCACCAACAGCACCCGCTCGCGTCCCGCGCGAACATCCGGCTCCCCCGCCGCCGTCCCTCGCAGAATCACCCGGCCCGCCCCTTGCCGTTCCCGGATCACCGCCCCAGCGCGTTTCTCGCGACGCACAGCAAAATCTTGCTGGAAGAAAGCGACCAGAAAGAATCCGGCCAGCAGAAAGACAACACCCGCAGCTGCAAGGCGATCCATCCCACTCGCGCCGATTCGCTCCGGAGACCGTCGCCTGACGGCCAGGACGCCACCCGCGAAGAGGCACCCCGCAGCTAGGCAAAGCGCTATCCAGGACGGGATCTCGATGATCCGTCCCGACACCGCTCCCGCCAGCATCAGCAATGCGAT
>JABMPG010000767.1 GCA_013203855.1 bacterium | reverse complement strand
GGCGGTCCCTGGCGCGTCTGGCTGAGGAGGATCCGACCTTCCGTGTGACGGAGAATCCGGAGACGAATCAGACGATCATTGCGGGGATGGGGGAGTTGCACCTGGAGATTCTGATCGACCGGCTGAAGCGGGAGTTCAAGGTGGAGGCCAGTGTCGGCAAGCCACAGGTGGCCTATCGCGAAACGTTGACGAAAAACACCGAGGTCACGCATCGTTTCGTTCGGCAGACGGGCGGTCGGGGGCAGTTCGCCGTCGTCACGCTTCTGATCGAACCCCAAGAGCCGGGCTACGGTTTCAGCTTCGTGGACAAGGTGTTTGGCGGCGCGATCCCCCGCGAGTACATTCCCGCGGTTGAAACGGGTGTGGTGGAGGCGATGAAGACAGGTGTTCAGTGGGGCTATCCGATGGTGGATGTCAAGGTTACGCTGACCGATGGGCAGTTTCACCCGGTCGACTCTTCGGAATTGGCCTTCCACATCTGCGGTTCGATGGCCTTCAAGGAGGGCGCGCGCAAGAGTCAGCCCAGGCTGCTCGAGCCGGTGATGGAGGTCGAGGTGGTGACCCCGAGCGAGTACCTTGGGGATCTGGTGGGCAACTTGCAGCAGAAGCGGGCGCAGGTGCGCGAGATCAAGTCTCGCGGGTTGGTTACCCAGATCATCTCAGCCAACGTGCCCCTGGCGGAAATGTTCGGCTATGCGACGTCGATGCGCTCCCTGACCCAGGGCCGCGCGACCTATTCGATGGAGTTCAGCCATTACGACCAGGTGCCAGCGAGTATCCAGGAGAAGTTGTTTTCCTGATCCGATAAAAACGAATAAAGAACGGGCTGTCGTGGGGGTTGTTCTCCGCGGCAGCCCGTTTTCTTATTTGAGGAGTTCGGCGGCTTTTCTCGCCGCTTCCTCGGGCTCAAGAAGGGCCGATGCGGGGATGCGATAGATCCACACGAAGGGACGATCGTCTTTGTGGAGCGCCTGGGGCTCGATTCGTCCGGAGGGGAAAAGAGCGTGAAGACGGCCGTAGTGGGGTGTGAAGATGGTGCAGAGGACGCGGCGATCGACTGTTTTGGCATCCTCCGAGCTGTTCAGAAGGAGTAGGGCGTCCTGCTCGATGACGTGAACGTCTTCGCGGGTGAGGAGAAGAAATTCGAGGCTCTTGTTCATGAAGAGGTCGGGGATGAACAGAAGGGCGCCATCGGGGTCGGGCCGGGCCAAGGCGGCGATGTGCATGCTGTCGGCGTTGAAGGCGTTGACGATTCCCGGGAAGTGGGGATGGCGGACCCAGAGTTTGTGGATCTGAAAGAAGGCGCCCCAGAGGAGCAGTGCGAGGAGGATTCCATTCGCGAGGTGGTTTGACTTGAACACGTGCGTGATAATCTTCCATATCCACCACCAGCCGAAGGCGACGAACCAGGCGACGGCGGGCGTCGCACCGAGATTGCGGAGGGTGTTGGCGGAATCGGTCTGGGTCAGGACCGAGGGGAGGGAGAGCATAATCAGCCACGCCAACCATGCGACGGAACGTCGCCAGTCGGAGGAGCGAAAGAACATGAGGATCACGGTCCGGGCGATTCCGGCGTAGAAGAAGAAAGCCCATACGGGGTCCAGGACCGGGGTCCAGGGGACGTTGTGGAGGGGGACGTGGTCGCCCCGGATGGCGAACATGAGCAGAACATCGGCAAGGTTGCGGGTGATGAGCCGCAGGCCTGGGCCGAATCCTTCGGCGAAAGGCGAGATGGCCTGGGGGCGCCCCATGAGGTCGCCGGGTGAGAAGAGATAGTGGAGGATCAGCGGCAAAGCGGTCAGGGCGGCTCCGGCGATGAAATAGAGGGAGGCGTCCCATACCGTGGCGGTTTTTTGTTCCTCGGTGGGGAACAGAGCCCAGAACCAGATGAGGAGGACGGGGAGGAAGAAGTACCAGGAGAGATAGGTGTAGAATCCGATGCCCGCGATGGCTCCCGCGCCTAGCCATGCGATAAGTTTCCTGCGTCGGGAGGGGCCGGTTTGCGCGGCGGCGGCCATGGCCCAGATGGTCAGGCAAGCCACGAGTGGCACGAGGTCGGTGCGGAAGACGAGGCGGCTGAACCAGGCGTGCCAGTGGAGGGTGGCGAGGACGAATGCGACGGCGAGGGCGAAGGCCGGCCCCCTTTCGCGTTCGGTGCGCCGCACGGCGAGGAAGAGCTCCACGCATGTGAGGCTGCCGATCACGGCGGTCACGGTCCGCATGACGATCACCTTCGGCCCGAAGAGCCAGAGAGCGCCGCTCAGTATCCAGACGAGGAAGGGCTCGCGGGGGAAGATATCGGGGTAAACGAGTTTCAGCCCTGCGCCGTGGAGCGTGTGCCAGGCATCCACTCCGTTCAGCCCTTCATCGAACCACAGACCCGGAGGGAACACGGCTACGGAAGATTCCGGGGTCACGCCTCCCACCCGTACCAGCAGCGCGAGGGCGAAGACGGCCAGGGCGAGAGGCAGGAGGGAGGGGTTCCGGATTGATATCATTCCCACGCTTGTCTCTTTCGGAATGCGACAGCCATGCTGTCCGGTCACGGTGAAAAAGGACCTGGAGGGTTAGTGTCCCCTCTGCGGAGGGGAACGGGAAGCATGGCTTCCCTCGAAAAGGCTGAAGCATGGCTTGCGCAGTCCGAAAAACGAAGCCTTCTCGAAGTCCTTTCCTTGTCCGGGATTCCCCATCGCTTCGAACCGCGCAGCCTGAAGGCCGGACTACGAACTCACAGTTTCGAAAAGTCCAGCGTCACGAACAGGTCGTCCACCGTCTCGGCTCGGCGGATCTGTTGGACCGATCCGTCCCCTCGGAGAAGGAGTTCGGCGGAGCGGAGTTTTCCGTTGTAGTTGAAGCCCATGGCGTGGCCGTGGGCGCCGGTGTCGTGGATCACGATGAGATCGCCAGGCTCGATTTTGGGCAGGGAGCGATCGATGGCGAATTTGTCGTTGTTTTCGCAGAGGGATCCGGTGACATCATAGACGTGGTCGCGAGGCAGGTCTTCCTTGTCGACGACGGTGATGTGGTGGTAAGCGCCGTAGAGGGCGGGCCGCATGAGGTTGGTCATGCAGGCGTCGAGGCCGACGTACTGCTTGTAGGTGTTCTTCAGGTGCAGGACGTGCGAGACGAGATACCCGTGGGGACCGGTGACGACGCGGCCATTCTCCATGAAGATTTTGAGGGGGTGCAGGCCGGCGGGGCGGACGATCTCGTCGTAGGCCTTGCGGACGCCCTTGCCGATCACGCCGAAGTCATGGGGCGTCTGGTCGGGTTTGTAGGCAACTCCGATGCCGCCGCCCATGTTGACGAATCCGAGTTGAACGCCTACTTTTGCTCGGATCTCGATAGCCAGTTCGAAGAGCATGCGGGCGGTGTCGATGATGTACTGGGGATCGAGTTCGTTGGAGGCGACCATGGT
>JABMPG010000766.1 GCA_013203855.1 bacterium | reverse complement strand
CCATAAAATAGAACACCACCGCGATGAACAACACAATCACGATCAAAGTGCCGAAAAATTTGAGCATGGCCCGTTCTCTCTTTCTGGAAAAACCTGGCTCCATTATCCGTTCGAACCTGCCTCGGCACAACAAAACCTTTTTCCCCTGCCATGTTCTTGCCTGCCCCCGTACGTTGTGGAACACTTTGCGGGGAGAAAGGCGCACGCAATTGAGCACCGGACGGACTGGGAGGTCCGGTTTTTCAAGACAAATGCGGCTAATTCGGGGAAAATGAGGTCCATACCGGACCCGGCGATTTTCAGCCGTCCCGGTCCTGAAATTGCTTGACGGAAACCGTAAGGAGAAGGCTATGCCCCCTGTTTCGTCTCGAAATAACTCCCATACCTGCGGCTTCACGCTGATCGAACTGCTGATCGTGGTGGCCATCATCGCCATTCTAGCCGCTATCGCGCTTCCGAATTTCCTCGAGGCCCAGGTCCGGGCCAAGATCTCACGCGCCAAAGCCGATATGCGATCCATCGCGACCGCCGTCGAGACATACCTGGTGGATAACAACCACTATCCCCGCGCGCGACCCGATGGCGGACCAAATATCGATCACCCTCTCAGCGCCCGCCTCCTCGGGCTTACCACGCCCATCGCCTATATTACGCGCGTCCCGCCCGACGCCTTTCCCCCCGTTCGCGGATGGAACGGTGACGCCATGCAGTTGAGCGATTTCGACAGTTACGACTATTTCGACGCGGTTTCAGACCTTGACGAGGACATGAGCCAGCCGGGAGGCACCGACAGCACCCGCGGCTGCGCCTGGCGGCTGAGCAGCGCCGGACCGGACTCCTGGGCCTCCTTCGGCATCGTCTGGGGGCCCAGGCTGGGCGGCGGTGATCGCGAAGGCATTGACTACGATCCGACCAACGGCTCCCTGAGCAACGGGGATATTCTGCGCGTGGGCAGCCAGGTGCGTGCCTGGACGTACGATCAGGCGACGCAGTCACCGTGAAGGCGGACGGCGAGAAAGAATCCAAGGCAAGCGGGACGCGGGTCTTCTGGACAGGGGCCGCTGTGGCTTTTCTTGCTCTGAACGCTGGGATCTGCGCCTGGGTGGCCGGTCGAGGCGGATCGAGCGCCGAGGCGATCATTCAGGCGTCGCTTGCGGCGGACCTTTTCGGCGGGACAAGCCGGGGCTATCACGCCCTGATCGGCGCCTTCCCCGCGCCGCCTATGCCCGCCCTCGCCACCGTTCCGTTTCTGCATTTCGAGCGTCTGGCGAGCGGTTTCGCCTTCTATCCCCTCCTGTCGGGTCTTTCTCTCGGAATCGTCCTCATGGCCGGGGCCCTGGCCGGGCTGGCGGGTAAAGGGCGCCGCTGGGGATGGCTCATAGGCGGAGCGATCATGCTCATCCCCGGCAACCCGGTTGCGGCATGGACCGGGCGGCTTGAGACGGGCGGCGTTTTTTTCGTCCTGGCCCTGGCCGCGTACCTCGGACGGTGGATTCGCGGGCGGCGGCTCAGGAACTTGGCTGCCCTCGCGAACGTGCTGGCTCTGGCCACGCTGTGGGATGTTCGGTTTCTGCCGGTGGGCCTGACGCTGATCGGCTGGGTCGCCGGACTGGAACGCCGCCGGACCGATATCGGACGAAGGCGGGCCCTGCTCCTCGTGCTTCTCGTTCCGTGCATCTACGTGTGCGGCGTCTGGATCCTCTTCAACTGGCTGGTCTTCGGCAACCCCCTCCGGCTGTTCGAGGTCCTTCCGGTGGAGTACTGGCGAGAGTTCGGTTTCTGGACGATTCTGGCGGCCGGCCTGGGGCTGGCCGGATACTTCTTCGCCAAACGGGGTGGATGGCGGCTGGCCGTTGCTGTGGCACTGGGCGGCGTCGTCGCCATGGCGGCAGGCGCCAGACATTCCTCGTGGACCGAGCGGGCCATTTCGGGCGAGCGGCTCGATGGGAACTCACAGCGGGAAGAAGCCTTCGTCGAAGATTATCTCCGCCGCAACCGGGGCGGGTGGCTGATCCTGGTCGTGGGACGGCCCGGCTACCTGGTGGCCCGCCGGCTCGAATCAGCCCTTCGGGTAGTGCACCGCCTGGACCTGCGCCAGATCGACCCGATTCTCGAGGATACACGGGGGCGTCCCGTGGCGGCGGTCCTCGAAGCGGCCCAGGCCGATCTCTGGCGGGCCGAACTCGTCGGATACTTCTGGGGAAGGTGCTTCCTCGAGGATCCGCTGTAT
>JABMPG010000765.1 GCA_013203855.1 bacterium | reverse complement strand
TCCCTACAAGATCGAGGAGATGCTCCCGGGTCTGCCTCTTTCGCCTGTGCTGATGTGGACGGTGATCCTTCTGATCTACGCCGCGATCGCGTCGGTTCTGCCGGTTTGGCGCCTGCTGCAGCCACGGGATTATATCAACGGCCATCAGTTGCTGGTAGCGATGGGCCTTCTGGGCATCGGGATTGTTGTCGCGCGGCCAGAGATGGTGGCCCCGGCCTTCGATCCTCATCCCTCGGTCGACGCGCCCCCGTTGTGGCCCATGTTGTTCGTGACGATCGCGTGCGGGGCGATTTCGGGTTTTCATTGTCTCGTGAGCTCGGGCACGACCTCGAAGCAAATGGACCGCGAGAGCCACGCGCTGAGAATCGGCTATGGCGGAATGCTTCTGGAGGGGATGCTTGCGGTCCTGGTGATCGTGGCGGTGGGCGCGGGGATCGGACTGGCGACGGACGGCGCGGGTCTGAGCGGCGTGGCGAAATGGCATGCCCATTATGCCTCATGGCGCGCGGCCGATGGGCTGGCGCCGAAAGTCGGCGGTTTCGTCGACGGCTCGGCGAACATGCTGGCCGCTTTCGGTATTCCGCTTCAGGTGGGAGTGGCGATCATGGGGGTTTTCGTGGCGGCCTTCGCGGCGACGACCCTGGATACGGCGTGCCGCCTGCAGCGTTACGTAGTGGCGGAACTGGCGTCGGCGATGGGAATTAAACCGCTCACGAACAAGTATGATGCCACGGCCGTAGCCGTAGTGCTCGCGGCCGTGCTGGCCTTTCCGAACGGAGGAAAAGGTGGGCTGATTCTGTGGCCTCTGTTCGGGGCGACCAACCAGTTGCTAGGCTGTCTGGCCCTGCTGGTGATGACCGTCTATCTCAAGCGACGGGGCAAGCCGATCGTCGTGACGCTGATTCCGATGCTCTTCATGCTGGTTATGACAGCCTGGGCCATGACCTATAACCTGCGGGAGTTCTACCGGATGGATCCGCCGCAGTGGCACCTCGTCTGCATTGGAGTTGTTATCATGGCCCTGGAAATCTGGATGGTCGTGGAATCTTTCGTGGTCATGGCAGGAATCCGAAGCTTCCCGGCGCGATTTGAAGGTGCGAAGGCATGAGAGCTCTCCTCGTCATCGCCCTGTTGTGGCTTGTCTGTTCCAATCAGAGTGCGCGGGGCGAGGAATTTCTCGCAGGCTATCAGGTCAGCGAGAAATATCTTCTGCTGACCGAGCAGATGGAGGGCGCGCCGGGCCGGCTGAAGGACTTCTCCGATCTGGATCCGCGCGAAATCAGCACGATCTACCACGAGATGTGGCACGCGTGGTTCAGCGAATGCCAGGCGACGACCCATTCGCTCTCTCCCGAAGGCGGGCTGGTCTATCAGACGTTCCGCAAACGCGCCGATGCGGCCCACGGGGAATCTCCGCCGGAGAAACGTCTGGAAATTCACGAGGAAGCCGCAGCGGATTTCATCGATGCGGTTGTAGAAACCTATGTCCGCATAAAGCGGCACCTGGTCACGAAGACGCCCGAGGAGCGGGAAGAAATCCGTCACAACGCGCACTATATGTCAATCTATGGCCAACTTTTCGGCGAGCCCTATACCGGCTACTATACGAAGGCGATCCGGGTGGAAGGCATGCCCGGCCTGTCCGACCAGATCACAACCTCGCCCATCGAGGCCGAGCCGGAGGACGGTCTGCTGCTGAAGGGCACGCTGGCGGGGATTCCTTTCCGGGTTTACGAGGCCGAAAGGGTGATGAGACCGTTCATGGAGGGGGCGGAGGATTTCGGGCTTCCCGCGAGATACATAGAGGAGGCGACGGCGAAGTTGGCAGGGATCGTTTTCTTCGGGGTTCCGACTATGCCAACGGGAGTGTCGCTGGCGACTCCACAGGCGGAGGTGATCTGGTCGGACACGCCGCTGGGGGAAGAAGACCTGCGCGTGGTGACGGAGGAGGTCTTCGAGGGGCGTCTGCCTTCGGATCCGAAAAAGGCGTTCGCCGAGGAAGGTTTCGCGGGGCCAGCCCCGAGGCGTCCTTGAGTTGGCCTGGGGCGCCAGAAACGCCGATCGCCTCCAGTGGTTGGAGTTTTCCGGGTACTGGCTCACCAGAAATGTCTGGGTCGAGGAGGCACCCGATCATCTTCTAAAGACCGGTGTGTCGCCTCCTGGACACTGGGTTGCTGTTTTTTTGCCTTCTTGTCAAACGGGAGCATCCCGGATAAGATTGCCGCTGTCTTCATTCACGTTTGAAAAGTGCCGATACGCTTTTCTGACGCAGGAAAGAGGCGGAGGGCTTCGCCTGACTACAGAACGAATGAGAAGGAATTATGCGAATTCTGATAGCC
>JABMPG010000764.1 GCA_013203855.1 bacterium | reverse complement strand
GAGGAGGCACTGCAGGAGGCGCATAGGGGCTCCCGGCAGGTTATTCTCGCCCGGAAGAACACGCGGATCGACGAGTTTGCGGTGGATCAGTTTTTTCTGGCGGAGGAGGGAGAGGAGATCGCTCCCTCGCGGGAGTGGCCGCCGGACCAGGCTGTTCTCTCGGCCTGCGGCGCGGCGGACTATCTTGTCTTTACTACACAATATAGCGACATGATGGAGATCATGCAGCGGATACTGCGGATGACGGTCCTCAACGATCCGCTAGAAGCGCATCATATCTTCGTGGAGGGTTGCCATCTCTACGCGGACTTGTTCAGGCCCGACCGGACCCGACTGGGAGGGCCGGAGTCTGTTTTTGTGGGCGCGCGTTTTCAGGGAGGAAACGCGCACTTCGTTGTTCTTTTTCCATGAGCGTAGAGACTTCATTCCATCTGTTTCCTGAGATACGATGCGGATCTGGATGATCGGAAATCTCAATCTGGAATCTGGCGGGGGCCTTAGGGCCAGCGCTATTCAGATGACGCATACCGCCTCGGCCCTGGCGGACCATGGGCATTCCGTCTATCTGTGGGTGGCGCGTCCTCCCGCTTCGGTGAATGTCCTGGAGCAATATCTTGGGCGGGATCTGCCGGAGCGGCTTCGTCTGGTTCTCTTTCATCCGAAGGGGACGCCGGGGCGGAAGAAGACGCCCTTTTCCGGCTTTTGGGCGTCCGGATGGAACGTGGCGTGGGGGCTTCTTCGCTGGGGGCGGCCGGATGTCGTGCTGAGCCGATCTCCTCTGGTCCTCGCGCAGTTGAGAGGGCACCCGCTCTTTTCGGGAAAGACGCCTCTCGTGCTTGAATATCAGTACCCGGAATGGGCGCAACAGTGGCGGAAGTGGCGGGCATCCCGGCCCGATGCGAGGCTTGTCCAGAGCGTCGAACGTCTCCGGCGGCTGAGGGAAAGTGAGCGTGACTGGTTGCGCGCGGCGGATGGTGTGCTGTGCGCCTCCGAGGGCGGCAAGCGGGAGCTGTGGCAGGATGGATACGGGGGGCCGGTGAGTTCGCTGCCTTCGGGATGCTGGAATCCTGAGGTTGCGCCGCCGTCCGAACCGGCGAGATTCGCTCTGGGATATCACGGACAGATCTCGCCCGAAAACGGCATCGAGACGCTTCTGCATGCGACCGCGTTGCTTCGGGACGAGAGTGGATCGGGCGCGCCGAACCTGAGGTTGATCGGCGGTGGGGATTTTTGCTATACGGAGCATCTGAAGAGGCTGGCTCGGGATCTGGGGATCGAAAAGGACGTGGTTTTTGAAGGCGCGGTGGCCTTTTCACAGACTCGGCCGCTGTTGCGAGAATGCCGGGTGGGGGTGGTGCCGATCAGCGCGCGTCGCGGGCCGGAAAAGCGCCAGTGGGCTTCGCCGCTGAAGTTGGTGGAGTGGATGGCGGCAGGGGTTCCTGTAGTGGCTTCGGGAGTGCCCAGCGTTGCCCAGCACGTGGCGCACAGGCGGGAAATTCTACTCGCCCGTCCCGATGACGCCGAGGATATTGCGCGAGTGATTCGCCTCCTGTTAAACGATGAGGTGTGCCGTGGCGATCTTGCCCGTGCAGGTCTGGCTTACGCTCGCTCTCATTCCCATGAGAAGCGGGCGGAGCGCATTCTGGAGTTTTTCGAGTCTCTGCTGAAGGACAAGCCGTGAGAATCGTCGTGGCGCCGAATGCCTTCAAGGAGTCGCTGAGCGCGATGAGGGCCGCTCGGGCTCTCGAACGAGGCCTGCGTCGGGCCTTGCCTGACGCGGAAATCGTGGCCGTGCCCATGGCGGATGGGGGAGATGGGACGGTCGAGACGTTACTGGCGGTTCGCGGTGGCGAGATGCGGGAGGTGCGGGTGTGCGATCCGCTGGGGCGGCTGGTGACGGCGTCTTATGCCGCGCTGGGGGATGGCGGAACGGCCGTGATCGAAATAGCGTCGGCGTCGGGCCTGCGCCTTCTTTGTCCGGATGAGCGGGACCCGATGCGGACCTCGACGCGGGGGACGGGCGAACTGATCCGGCACGCCTTCGAGCATGGCGCCCGTCGGCTCACCGTCGGCGTGGGGGGAAGCGCGACGGTGGATGGCGGGGTGGGAGTGGCGGCGGCTCTGGGGTGGCGGTTTCTGGACGCGAGAGGGCACGAGGTTGAGCCGTGCGGGGGCTGCTTGGAAGAAATAGTGGCCTTGGACGATTCGAATTACCGGCGCTGGGTGAAGGATCGGGGCGAAGGAATTGAGATCGACGTGGCGTGCGACGTGGCGAATCCTCTGCTTGGGTGCGACGGGGCCGCGCGGGTCTATGGCCCTCAGAAGGGAGCGACGCCCGGGCAGGTGGAGCGGCTGGAGGCGGGGCTGCGGAACCTGTCGGACGTGATCCGGGGCGAGACTGGGG
>JABMPG010000763.1 GCA_013203855.1 bacterium | reverse complement strand
GCTGGATGCCGTAAGCCGAACCGTGCTTCGTCCCCGTGATCCGCTCCAGAGAACAGGGAGTGGCGGTTTTGACCACTTCGGCCTGACCTCGCAATTCGGGAAAGACGCCGTAGAAATCGGCGAGAATCCCGTCGGTCATCTCCCCTTTATACTCCTCATAGGCGAAAGTGGAATAGTCCGTTTCAGCCTCGCATCGCCTTGAATCCGGGTTTCCACATCCCTTCCCCGAATCTTCCCAACCAATGCGCATGATGCAAAGGGCCTTATTGCCCGAACCGTAATCGTTAGGATCACAGGCGAGGACGGCGAAAGAACGGTCGGGACCGGCGGCCGGATTGAAATGGAAGTAGTTGGATTGCGTGATAAGGGCCGGGACGCGAGCCACCTTCAGATAGACCAGAAAGGCCGATATCGTCTCGGGCATCTTCCGGATACGCGCCAGGAAGGGGCGACGCACTGGCGTTTCCTCGAGCAAGTCGCAGAGAATTTTGGGATGAATCGTGCTGATGAGATCCCGGCACTCCAAGACG
Source organism: bacterium (assembly GCA_013203855.1). Lineage (GTDB taxonomy): Bacteria > Sumerlaeota > Sumerlaeia > UBA8349 > UBA8349 > JABMPG01. Next base: position 7,210 of record JABMPG010000763.1, on the reverse strand, counting down.
GCGGCGTCTCCTCCGCGAGATCTCACGCGCAAGGCCCGGATCGTGCGATTCTCGACCTCCACGCCCGTGGCCGTCGTGGAGAGAAAAACCTCGATACCCGCCTGCTCGAGGGCCCCTTGAAAGGACCCGACCACCGAATCCCCCCCGAGATGGAACGTGTGGGCGCTCTCGTAGAAAGTTCCGAGTACCATCGCATGAAGATGGAGGGAAACGTGGGAGGAGGGGACGCCGTAGAGGTACCGTCCATAGGAATCGATCAGACGCCGGAGATATGCCCCGCCCCCGGTGCGAGCCAGAACGGCATCGAGTGAGACCTCCAGATGAGAAGAGAACTCGGCTTTTTCGGGATGCAGATCCAGGTTGGTGAAAGGCGTCGCCCGAAGGACGGTCCGGATGTTGCCAATGTAGGTGTCAATGGCGGCGCGATCCCGAGGAAAAGCGTGGGCAAGGGCCTGTCCGGTCTCGTCGAGGCCGATGGGGAGGAGGATCGCATTCCCCTCTTCCAGGCCGACGACATCGCGCGCATCTGGGCGCATGGGCACAGCCTCATTCTCCAGGTCGGTCAGATCCATCGCGCGAAGGAGGACCCGCAGCGGCCCATTTTCGTGGAAGCCGCCGACATAGTGCAGCCCCCCGTCGCACCAAACGCCTGCTCGACGGAATCGCGAGATGAGCGGCGCCAGACGGGGCTGTTTTTCGACCAGCGCCACCTTGCGGCCGTGACGCGCCAGAAGCAGGGCGGCGCTCATGCCGCTCACCCCTGAGCCGATGACCACGCTATCATACTGCAATGAGACGTCCTTGGTTTTGAGTTTGGAGTTTACAATTTGCAGTTGGCTGATCGTTGGAACTTCGGATTTCTATATCTCCAACAGAAGGCAGGAATTCGTCCCGCCGAAGCCGGCGGAGTTGCAGAGGATCATTTCGGGTTTCTGATCAACCGTTTCAGCTGCGATGCGCAGGCGGGGAACGTCTTCCTCCTGCCGGACGAAATTTCGATTCGGGGCGATAAAACCGTCCCGTCCCATCAGCACGGAATAGACCACCTGCCCCGCGCCGGCCATCCACATCTCGTGCCCCGTCATCGACTTCACCGAGGAAACCCACGGCCCGCGATTCTCTCCGGCGCCGAACACCTGGGCGATGGCCTCCGCCTCCGCCGCGTCCCCCACGGGGGTGGACGTGGCATGGGCGCAGACATAATCGATCCGGTCGACTGCGCTCTTCGCCCGGGCCAGACAGTCTTTCATGCAACGGAAAATGCCTTCGCCGGATGGCGAGGCCAGACTATATCCGTCGGAGGAAAAAGCGTAGGAGCGGACGATACCGAGGATGGAAGCGTTGCGGGCCTGGGCCAGATCCAGCCGTTCGAGGGCGACGATAGCCGCGCCCCCGCTCGGAATCAGTCCGTCGCGCCGAGCGTCAAAGGGACAGGACGCGGCTTCGGGTTCTTCCTGGCGAATCGAGAAAGCGTTGGTGGCGTCGAAACTGGCCACCGACTCCCAGTTGACCTCCTGCACGCCGCCGCAGAGGATCCGATCCTGCCGGCCCAGAGCGATCAGGTCGGCGGACTGGCCGATGGCATGCCCTCCGCTGGCGCAGGCCCCGGCGATGGTCCACGACGCCCCGCGCGTGCCCAGGAGAACGTTCAGGTTCATCGTGACAGTCGAGTTCAGGGCCTGAAAGACAAGGCCCGAGCCGATGGGCAGGGTGCTTTTCTCCCGGAGAGTGATCTCGACCTGGCGCAGGTTGGCCTGACACGCCGAGTCGTTCCCGATGATCAGCCCCGTCATCTCATGGCGCAGAAGATTCTCGTCCCAACCCGCCATTTCGATCGCTTCGAGGGCAGCCGCATAGGCCTGAAGGTCGAAATCCGTCATCGTCTTGCGCTTCTTGCGGTCCAAGCGGGGCGGCTCGAAATCATCGATGACTCCGGTCAGCGCGCTACGAAACCCAATCTCCGTCCGTCGGGGGTCGAGCCGAATGCCCGAACGTCCCTCCCGCAGGGCCCGCGAGACTTTCGAGGTCCCGGTGCCGAGGCAGGAGACGATGCCGATGCCTGTGATGGCGACTGGGTGCATGATTCTCTGGGAGGTTGAAATGGTTGCTTATCCTTAAGCCACAGAGGGCACAGGATGTCCCTGTGTGATCTGTGTGCTCTGTCTTCGGCGGATCACGCCAGCCCTCTTACCCGTAGATCCCCCCATTGACGTTGATGACCTGGCCGACGATGTAGTCTGCGTCGTGCGAACAGAGAAACGCCACTGCTCCCGCTACGTCTTCGGGACGGCCCAGCCTTCCGAGGGGGATCCGGCCGATGATCTGTTCCCGGGGCAGATCCTGTGTCATTTCGGTCTCGATGAAACCCGGCGCCACGGCGTTTACCAGAACGCCGCGCTTCACCACCTCGGCCGCAAGCGCGCGCGTCGCCCCGATCAGACCCGCTTTGGCCGCCGCGTAATTCGACTGACCGGGCAGCCCCGTCTGACCGGAAGTCGACGCAATGTTGACGATCCGGCCTGAACGGCGCTTCATCATACCGAGCAGCACGGCCTTGGTCACGAGAAAAAATCCCCGGAGGCTCACGTCCGTGACGGACTGCCATTCCTCCGTGGACATCCACATCATCAGCGTGTCCTTGCTGAAGCCGGCGTTGTTGATCAGCACGTCGGGGGTGGTCTCAGACAGGAGGGGATCGAGCGCTTCGGCGACCTGCTTCTCGTCGCAGACGTCAAAGGGGAGCAGGCGGCAGGTCCGGCCCGTTTCCTCGATCTGCGCCTGGAGCTCGTGGGCGGCCTCATGGGCGGAGCGGTAGTTGGCCCAGATGTCGTACCCCTCGCGTGCGAGGCGGAGGGCGATGGCCCTTCCGAGTCCGCGGCTGGCGCCGGTAATCAAGGCGGTTCCTCGCCTGGGGGACGAGGAACCGCTGGAGTCTTCGGGAGGAGGCTCTTTGCGAGGGGATTCGGGAATTGTCATCATTGCCTTCGATTCGGGCTGCTGGGCAACGGCAGGGGTTGGGCGCTGGTCAGCACCCGCAGGTATTGCTGGGCGTCCTGGCGGTTGACCAGGACCTGGTCTTTGGTCGGGGGATCGATATTGGTCCAGAACTGGAGAGCCCTGTCGTAGTTTTCGACGGCCAGACGGAACTTTTCGATGGCCTTCTGCTTGTCGCTGACCACCCGAACCCGCGCGTCGATGTTCTCCTGATCACGCATAGCGTTGATGAAGAAGAGCCCCTGGTTATAGTACGTGTCGGCCAGCTCCTTATAGCGCCGGCCCGATTCAGCCTGAACCTGACGCTGGCGGACTAGCTCCACCTGGGCGAGGTTGCGGATCTGCTCGGCGCGGACCGAGACGCCCTCGAGAAATCCGTAGCGGGCCTAGGCGGCGCTGGCCAGCGACTCGGCCCGTTGATAGTGTCCCGTCTGATATGCGGACAGAGCGCTGCTCAGCGCGTCTTCCGCATAGTTGGCGAGAACCTGGTTCACCGTCGGACTGTTCGGATGGGCCTGGTGAAGTTTCCAGATTTCATCGCGGGCGAGATCTTCGAGCCCCTGCTTTCTCAGGCGCAAAACCAGACTTGTGCGGGCGTCGGCGTCCTGGACGGGCGTCTTCTCGATGTCCCGCCAGTACTGCATCGCATAGAGCACCCGGTCCTGGGCGCTCCGGTCGTATTTCTGGAGTTCCCGATAGAGACGGATGCTCTGTTCCCAGTCCCCCCGCCTCTCCGCCCGGGCATAGAGGTTTTTCAGGGCGTCGGCGATCCGTTTCTCCAGTTCCTGTTTCTGTCGGGGAGAAACGCCCTCGAGCAGGGCCTCGTAGTGGTCCACCGCCTCTCGATAGAGGCTGTCGACCCGCGAAGTCTGCGTGGGGTCATCCTCTTTTTCAATCTCCTGCATCCGGGCGAGCTGGAGTAGTTTGTCCGCAAGCTTTCCCCGGGTCTCGCGGTCGCCGGGGTTCAGTTTGAGCTGCACGCGGTGCGCATCGGCCACCTGCTGGGTGCGCTCGGGAAATCCCTCCCAGATCTGGATCAGGTGCTGGTAGGCCTCCTGGTCCTGGGGATCGAGGAGGAGGAGTTTTTCGAACAGGCGGGCGGCCTCACCCTCCAGAAGCTTGTCTTCCATCTCCAGCGCCCAGGCCCGATACAGTGCCCTTTTCAGGTCCAGTATCCGGCTCTGCTGCTCGGCGGTAGGCTCAAGGGCCTCGATCTCTTCGGCAAGTGTCTTCTCGGCCTGATCGTACGATTTCTCCTCGATCAACCTCTGGGACTCGGCAATCTTCTGGTCAATAGCCTCGATCTGACGGCGGCGATCCAGGCTGGCTTCACGGGTCAGGGCCGAACGGGCGGCTTCCAGGCCCTCGCGGGCTCGGGAATTCTCCGCATCGAGCTCGATGGCCTTCTGGTAATTCTCCAGAGCATCCTGATAGCGATGGACATTGAAATACTGATCGCCAATGCGCCGCCCGTCCTCGGAGTCCGATTCCTCCGTCAGGCTCTGGATGCGATCGCGCTGGATTTCCAGCTTCGCCTTATAGTCCTGGAACAGAATCGCGTCCGGATTGCCCGGAGCAGGCGCTACGCGACCCTCGAGGCGGGCGCCATTGTTCAAGATCACCACATCCGCCCACAGCGGGATCGCCGCCGCGAACAGGGCTGCGCAGAGAATAAAAGATCTTTTCATGGTCCGTCCCTTTCCGGCGGCCTGGTGGACAAGCCCACGAAGGCCGGGGACATGCTACATCCGAATGCTTCCTCCTTCCATGATAGGAGAGACCCGCCACGCCTGTCAAACGATATACATCGCCCCAGATCGTCCGGGGGCAATCCGCCAGCCTGAAGATCACTCGTGCAGCGCGGATATGGCACCGACCATATTGGATCCAGGTTACTTTGCCGTTCGCCTCTCGATCTCCCGGACGAACGCCTTGGCCTCTTCTTTTGTGTCGAAGGGCTGCATGACGCGGACCCAGACGCCGTTCATGCCGGTCTCGTCGAGGACCGCCAAGGCGTCCTTCGCGTCATGGGCGATCAGGACCCAGGGCTTGCCCGCCTGCTGGCAGCGTTTGTAGACGTCGATCCAGTCTGCCGCCGGGCCCGCGCCCGTCCCCGCCACCCAATCCACCGCGTTGAGCTCCGGCCAGGAACAGATTAGATCGAGATGGCGTAGGGCGCCGCGTCCGTCGAGGTGAAACACGCTGCGGTCCATCACCTGCATTTCGAAGAGGATGTCCGGTGCGATGAGATCGCGAGCCATTTCCTCCGAGACGTTGTACCAGAAATCGCAGCTGGGCAGATAGGCCGGCCCTTCGTGATAGAGGTTGAGGAAGGTAGACGATCCGAAACCGACGGCGGAGAGTTTGCCGTACATCCGGTTGAAGCATTGGACGAAGCCCTCGGAGACGTGGCGGCCCGCTCGGCGGATCGTGTCGGGGATCATGAGCATGTCCAGGCACAGGTCCGATGCGTTGCGCAGGTTCGAGAGGCAGTCGTAGTTGCCGTGCAGGTCCGAGATTCCGATGATGTAGCGTTCGTCACACACCTCGATGGCGAAGTCGGTCATCGTGTCGATGGCCCGCCAGTAGGGGTTGTCAAAGTTGGGTTGGGTCCGGAGCACGCGTTCCCAATCTTCCTCCGTTTCGACATAGGGGGTGGCCCAACTCGTGCCATCCGAGAAGGTTAGTTCCGTGCCGTAGATGGTCGAGACGAGGTCCGGCCCGACGTTGGGCCAGTAGATCGGGAAGGTGTCGCCCACGTAATCCTGACGGGCGAGGTCGGCGATGGCCTTGCGCACTGCGAACTCGGCGTCGAGCCAGCGATCGCGCAGGGTGGCATGGGTCGAGACGGGGCCGTCATAAGGCCGCGACGGCTTGACTTTGACGTGAGTCACGGGCCGATCGAGGATTTCGTTATGCCACCAGGCCTCGAAGCGCTGGATGGTCTTGTCAAAGTCTTCTTTCCATTTCAGATGCTTGACCAAGTTTACAGTCCTTTCCTATTCTGATGTGCTGGAGTCATACTTCCCGTTTTCTGTCACGCACCTAACCCGGCTGAAGCCGACCGCAAAGGGGGAGCGTGCTGAAGCGCGCTGATCTGGAAGCCATTCACGACGCTTTGCGGCATCTCAAGACCCAGAACTCGAAACTCGTCTATCAACGCATGGCAGAGATGATGCCTTCCTTGCTCTGGACTGTAGCGCCGTCCACGGTGTCGCCTTCCGCTCGGAAGCGGATGGAGTCTTCGGGGTTTTCGACGGGAATGGTGATTTCGTAGGGATAAGGCTTTACCCTCACCTGACGCCACGGCTCCTCCCCGATCTGGTAGTGAAAGACCATCGACCGCATGAGATCCGCAGAGGTGTCGCACCATATATAGGCGTGCCAGGGGCCGGGGCCTTTCTGCAGGGCGGCGGCGCGGACCGTGATGCCGTTCGCATCTGTCGGGACTTGGGCAAAGGCGGGATGGGGACCGGGCTGGGGCTGGGAGCCGGGGCGGTGCGTCGGCACGTTGATATCGAGACTATCGAGGGTCAGGACGGCAAGACCGCGGGGGGGCAGCGTGATGGAAGCAGCGTCTTCGGTCAGGTTGATCTTGCTATCCGGATCGAGGAGAGCGGCGGTTTTGAGAGTTCCGGGTTCGCGGCCCAGGTCGGGGGCGTTGAAGCGGATGTCGACTTTCTCTTCCGCGTTGCTTTGGCTCATCAGGATGACAAAAAGTCGGTCGCCCGATTCGGCTGTGAGGTAGTTGATCTGGGGGTTGTCGATGCGGACAAGGCCGCGCTTGAACCAGAGCCAGGCGCCTTCGCGGTCAAAGACCTGTCCCGGCGCGTGACCATATACCCGGCAATCGAAATAGGCGTAGCCGTATTGTCGCAGGAAGGGAAAGGCGATGGCCCCGTCCGATCGCTGGAAGGCGTCGCTTACGAGATAGTCGATGGTCCAGGTCAAGTGCGGATCGATATGATGATAGTAGATGTCGGTTTCATCGGGTCCGATCCAGGGATACTTCGGATCCTGTGGCAGGTCGGTGAAACCGGTCAGGTAATAGCCGGGATAGTTGCTCCATCGGCCTACGACTGCGTTGCGGGCATACATCTCATAGGTCGAGTCGCCGGTGTGCTCGGTCAGTCTCAGGAAACTGGGCGACCAGACGCCCTGGTAGACCAGCCCGGCGTTCTTGTCCGGGTCGAAATAGTGGATCATGGTCGTGGGC
>JABMPG010000762.1 GCA_013203855.1 bacterium | reverse complement strand
TACCTGATCGAGATCACGCGTGACATTCTCGGCTATAAAGACGAGGACGGCAACCACGTGGTGGACCTGATCCTCGACACGGCCGGACAGAAGGGCACCGGAAAATGGACAGCCATCGCGGCACTCGACGAAGGCCAGCCCCTGACCCTGATCGGCGAGGCGGTTTTCGCGCGATGTCTGTCGGCCCTCAAAGACGAGCGCGTGGCCGCCTCCAAGGTGCTCACCGCCCAGATCGAGAAGCCCCAGATCGACAAAAGCCAGATGATCGACGACCTGCGCCAGGCGCTCTACGCCTCCAAGATCGTCAGCTACGCCCAAGGCTATCAGCTCATGCGCTCCGCCGCCGGAACCTACGGCTGGAACCTGAACAACGGCGGCATCGCCCTCATGTGGCGTGGTGGCTGCATCATCCGCTCCGCCTTCCTCGGCAAGATCAAGGAAGCTTTCGACAACGATCCGAACCTGGTCAACCTGCTCCTCGACCCGTTCTTCCAAAGCGCGGTAGAGAAGGCCCAGGCCTCTTGGCGGCGCGTGGTCACCACCGCCGTCCAACTCGGCATCCCCGTCCCGGCCATCAGCACGGCTCTGGCCTACTTCGACGGCTACCGTCACGATCGGCTCCCGGCCAACCTCCTCCAGGCCCAGCGCGACTACTTCGGCGCCCACACCTACGAGCGCGTCGACAAGCCCCGAGGCGAGTTCTACCACACCAACTGGACCGGCCGCGGCGGATCGACCAGCGCCTCCACCTACGTGGTCTGAGTCACGGGACGCCCTTGACCCGCCCGGGGAGACGAACCGCATGAGGAAACACGCCATATTCTTCGTCTGGTTCCTCCCGATCATCTGGGCAACGTGCTCGCTACTGCACTTCAGGCATCCGGGGGATGAGTACGCGATGTATGCGGTTTCCTCCATCGCGGGGGTATGGATCGGCTTCATCGTTCCGTTCGGCGACATCCATGATCCGATGATCCCGATATCAGTCGCCGCGGTCGGCGGCTTGGTCATGGCGGCCATCGGATTCGTCATGGATTACCTGCGCGTTCGACAGCTCGTCTGGGCGCTGCTGTTCGTAATCCTTGTCCCCGCGGTGTTCGTGGAATCGATCCTCTCGTACCCGAGCATCGAGCGGGCCCTGGGCAAAAACGGCTCTTGGTGGACCTATGTCTTCTTCTCCATCGGGATGGGCATCAACCTCTCGATCCCACTTGCCTTGTTGGTAAAAGGCGTGGAATCCGGGTGGAGAAAGTGGATTCGCGGGGAGGGCAAGACGCGTCCGGTCTATCCGGAAGAGTAAGAACCGCGAATGAACGCCAATAGACGCGAATCTGATCCCATTCACGGGCATTCGCGGTGTTTTCTGAGCTGGAATACTTCAGCACGAAAGGGAAGCCCTCATGCCCAAACCCAACCTCGTTTACATCCTCGCCGATGATATGGGCTACGGCGACGTGTCGTGCCTCAATGAAAACTCGAAGATCCAGACCATTCACCTCGACCGGCTGGCTGCGGGGGGAATGGCATTTCACGACGCCCATGCCAGCTCCGCCGTCTGCACACCTTCGCGCTACAGCATCCTGACCGGCCGCTACAACTGGCGGTCCGTGCTCAAGCAAGGCGTGACCTTCGGCTACGACGGCCCAATCATCGAAAAGGGCCGCATGACCGTGGCGTCCTTTCTCAAGGGTCAGGGCTATCACACGGCCTGCCTGGGCAAATGGCACCTGGGATGGAACTGGGCGAGGAAAAGCGAGGGCAAGGAAGACATCGATTTCTCTCAGCCCATCACCGGCGGGCCCTGCGACGTGGGCTTCGACTACTTCCTCGGCATCCCGGCCTCCCTTGACATGCCGCCTTACGTCTATATCGAAAGCGACCGCCCCACCGCGATCCCCGACCGCATCGTGCCCAAGGGCGAGGGTAAGGCTTACTGGCGCGAAGGCCCCATCGCGCCTGATTTCAAACACGAAGACGTCCTGCCGAAACTGACGCAGCGGGCCGTTGACTATATCGACGAACGGGCGAAGGAGAAGACGCCCTTCTTCCTCTATTTCCCCCTGCCCGCGCCCCACACCCCAATTTTGCCTACTTCAGAATTCCAGGGAAAGAGCGGCACAAATGCCTACGGTGATTTTTGCCTGCAGGTAGATGATACGGTAGGGCAAATCAT
>JABMPG010000761.1 GCA_013203855.1 bacterium | reverse complement strand
GGCCATTGCCGCCGACCCGAGCTTCGACATCCGGGTCCTGCCAACCTTCCGGCCCGACAAGGGCATGGCCGTCGAAAATCCGGCCGCCTTCAACGCGTGGGTGGACCGTCTCGGCCAGGCGGCGGACGTGGACGTCTCCTCCTTCTCCGCCTATCTCGACGCCATTCGCAAACGCCATGATTTCTTCCACCAGACCGGCTGTCGCCTCTCCGATCACGGCATCGAGACCGCCTACGCCGAGGATTACACGGACACACAGGTTGCGGCTGTTTTCGCGAAGATCCGTTCCGGCAAAACCCTCGACGCCTTCGAGATCCTCCAGTTCAAGTCGGCCATGCTGGTCGAGTTTGGCCTCATGGACGCGGAGAAGAACTGGACCTATCAGCTGCACCTTGGCGCCCTGCGCAACAACAATACTCGCCGCTTCAACGAGATCGGTCCCGACACGGGCTTTGACTCCATTGGCGACTTCGAGATCGCGCGGCCTCTCTCGAGCCTTCTCGATCGCCTCGACCAGCGCGACGCCCTGCCCAAGACGATTCTCTACAATCTCAACCCGGCCGACAACGCCGTGATGGCCTCCATGATCGGCAATTTCCAGGACGGCTCGGTTCCCGGCAAGATCCAGTTCGGCAGCGGCTGGTGGTTCAACGACACGATCCGCGGCATGGAGACCCAGATGGATTTTCTCTCCGAGATGGGCCTTCTCAGCCGTTTCGTCGGAATGGTCACCGACTCGCGCAGCTTTCTGTCCTATCCGCGACACGAATACTTCCGCCGCATCTTGTGTAACCTCATAGGCCGCGACATGGCTGACGGCCTCATCCCCGGCGATATAGAACTCGCCGGTCGGATGATTGCCGATATCAGCTACCACAACGCGGCCAACTATTTTGGGTTTGATTTGAAACCGGTTCCCGCTTCCTGAAACGGAGCATTGTGGCACTGTCGCCCCCGCTGTGTTTGGAGATTTCCGTTTGTGGCACAGTCACCTTCGGCTGTGCTTTTGCGGCACCTCACCGAGCTCGTGGATTCACCCCCCCGGCAACTGCTTGAAGATCGGAGTCTCTCCCATGCCCATCCTCCCCCTACCCGCGCAGCGTTGGCTGAAGTTCTTCCACCTCCTTCTGGGCGGGACCTGGCTCGCGGCCGGGCTGATGCTGGTCATCATGGGCTATTTCTTCCACCCGACGGCCGGGCCGGAACTCTACGGCATCGACCGGTCCATGAAGTTCATTGACGACTGGATCATCATCCCCTGCGCGCTTGGGACGCTGCTGACCGGCTTGCTTTATTCGCTTTTCACGCGGTGGGGGTTCTTCAAGCACAGGTGGCTCACGATCAAGTGGGTGATCACCGTTGGGGGAATTCTGTTCGGCACCTTCTTCCTCGGTCCCTGGCTCAACAGCCTGCCGCCGCTGTCGGAGACCGGGGGCCTGGACGCGCTGGACGATCCGGTCTACGCGGGAAACCTACGTCTCAATATCACCTGGGGCCTCTTGCAGGTCGGTTCGCTCCTTTTCGCCCTCTATCTTTCGGTCTTCAAGCCATGGGGAAAGCAAAGATCAAGTGCCTGTTCTGCTGATTGAAAGCCACAAAGCACTCTTGCGGGGGCTCTTGTGGCACAGTTATCCCCGGCTAGGCCCACGCCACCTCGGGCACTCGGAATCAGAGATTCATCGGGCAGCGTCTCGAGCACCCGGCGAAGCCGCAGAATATCGGTGCTCGAATCGACTTCTCCCCAGGAAAAGAGAGAGGGTTGCGCTATGATGGCCATGGTGGAGGGGGGACCTTGTGCGGGCGTGATTGTCGCCTGCGCTGCTATTGCCCGTCTTACGCCAACTTCTCCGCCATTACTCCGGGTTTTTTGCGGGTTATTCTCCCCTTCTCTCGACGTTTCCAAGCGCGCGCGGGTCTCCGGGGTAAGAAAATCCCGATCCCCCCGCCAGCGTTGCTCTCTCGATTGCGCAAGTCCCTCGGAGAATCCGGTTATTTGAAGTTGCAAATTGCGGCCCATCCGGCAATAGTGTGGCCCGCGTGGCCGTGGGCCGCACTGGTGTGCAGTACGGGCTGCTCCGGCGACCGCAGATTTTCAATTTATTGGAGGATGTGCAATGGATTTCGCCCTGACGGAGATTCAGGAGATGATTCGGGACACCGCCCGGGAAATCGGTGAGGAGATCATTCTGCCCAATCGGGCCCGTTGGGATGAGGAAGACCAGTATCCCAGCGAGGCGCTTCAGGCTTTGGCCGAAGCGGACATGATGGGCATTTATATTCCCGAGGAATTCGGCGGCATGGGGGGCGGCGCACTGGACCTATGCATCGCGGTGGAGGAGCTGAGCAAGTACTGCGGCGGCGTGGCGGTTTGCTTCGCGGCCAACGCTCTCGGTGCTTACCCGGTTCTCCTGCACGGCACCGATGAGCAGAAGCAGAAGTACCTCTCCAAACTGGCGACGGGCGAGATTTACGCCGCTTTCGGGCTGACTGAACCGAACGCCGGTTCGGACGCGGGCGGGGTGGAGACCACGGCTGTTCGCGACGGCGACGAGTACATTCTCAACGGCACCAAGCAGTGGATCACCAACGCGGAAGAGGCGGCGGTCTATACGGTCATCGCCTCGACCAACCGTCAGCGTGGCGCCCGCGGCCTGAGTGCTTTCATCGTGGACAAGGGCACTCCCGGTTTCTCCTTTGGCGCGAAGGAGAAGAAGATGGGCATCCGCGCGTCGGTGACGAGGGAACTTCATTTCCAGGACTGCCGCATTCCGGCGAGCAATCTGCTTTACAAGGAAAACCGAGGGTTCCGCGTGGCGATGGACACGTTGGACAAGTCGCGGCCGGGCATCGGCGCTCAAGCTGTCGGCATTGCCGAAGGCGCCATCAAGGAAGCCCTCGATTTCGCCCATAGCCGCGTGCAGTTCGGCGTGCCCGTGACGTCGTTTCAGGCCATTCAGCATATTCTCGCCGACATGGCGATCCAGACCGAGGCGGCGAAACATCTGGTGTATCGTTCGGCTGCGGCGGTGGACTTGGGCGAGAAAGGCGCTTAGGCTCTGGCGGCCATGGCCAAGGTTTTCGCCTCTGACACGGCGATGAGGGTTTCGACGGACGCCGTTCAGGTGTGCGGCGGCTCGGGCTACATGCGGGAGTATCCGCTGGAGAAGCGGATGCGTGATGCGAAGATCACCCAGATCTACGAGGGCACGAACCAGATTCAGCGCAATATTATCGCCTTGCACCTGATCCGTTCCACGGCGCAGTAAGGCCCGGCTCTACATTTCGGGCAGCATTCCGGCGGGACAGGATTCACACCAATCCCGTCCCGCCTTTTTTCAGGAGGCCTCCCATGCTGAGCGATTCGAGACGGACGAAGGTGATCAACGCGGTTGCTCCGATCCGCGTGTGCGACCTCGGGGGATGGACCGACACGTGGTTCGCGGGGACCGGCGCGGTTTTCAACATCAGCGTCTATCCTTATGCCGAGGTCCAGCTCTTCGTTCATGAGACTCGGCCGGACTCGGAGCCGCGCATCATTATTAACGCGGAGAATTTCGGAGATCGTTACCAGGTTGAGTCGCACCGGGAAGAATACGGCCGGCATCCGATGCTCGAGGCGTGCATTGACATCATGGACTTGCCGGACAATCTGTCCTTCGAGGTGAACCTGTATTCGGAGGCTCCGGCGGGGTGTTCGACAGGGACCTCCGCAGCGGTGAGCGTGGCGCTTCTGGGAGCGCTGGATCTTCTCACGCCGGGGCTTCGCACGCCCCATGAGGTGGCCGCCCTGGCTCACCGGGTTGAGACGGAAAAGCTCGGGCTTCAGTCCGGCATCCAGGATCAGCTCTGCTCAGCGCACGGCGGAGTCTGTTTCATCGAGATGTTCCAGTATCCGCTGTCCTCGGTGTCGCAGATCGTTGTGCCTAATTCGGTGTGGTGGGAACTTGAGCGGCGGTTGTGCCTGGTGTTTCTGGGCAACGCGCACTCGTCGAGTGACGTGCACAAGCAGGTGATCGCGGGGTTGGAGTGCCACGATGCGGACAAGTCGGTCCTCGAACCTCTTCGCCGTGCGGCCCACTCGGGGAAGAACGCGCTCTATGTGGGAGATTTCAAGGGGTTGGGTCAGGCCATGATCGACAATACGGAAGGTCAGAAGATGCTCCATCCCGCTTTGGTCTCGATCGATGCCGAAGCCGTCATCGATCTCGCCCGGCGTCACGGCGCGGTGGGGTGGAAGGTGAACGGGGCGGGCGGAGAAGGCGGTTCGCTGACCATTCTGTTTGGCCCCGAGAGCCACCTGAAACGATCCTTCGTCGAGGCCCTGCCCGATCTCGATCCCAAGTTCCAGTTCATCCCGACCTACCTGTCGCGAATGGGGCTGAGACGGTGGATGGTGGAGATGGAGTAGTTCAAAGTCTGGGGTTTGGTGTTTTGAGTGCGGCTCCGCGATTCCCGGCTCTGCGCTCTACAGGCTTCGAACTCCGAGATTTTCCTGTGCTTTACGAATGCAGGAACACCATCTTCTGGACGTCGATTCCTTCGATCCCTTCCAGTTTGCCAAGCATCGTGACGCATTCCGAATCGGCTCCGACGAACTCGACGAGGATGAGGCCGTTGGGGGAGGAGTAATCGACGGACGTGTCGTGCAGGCCGAGGCGGGTGCTGATGAAGCGGCCGTATTGGGTCAGGATCTGTTGGACGTCCTGAACGTGCTGGACGCGGTCCGTGACGTGGATTCCGATGATGGTGTGGGTTTCGGGATGAGGCATGATGGGCTCCTTCTGAGGTGGGTTCGAAGATCCGTGTGTTCAGTCTACAATTCTCAGTCTACATCTCTCGGTTTACAGTTTGGGATCATCGGTTCTTGGTTTGCAGGCGAAGGCGTTGTTTTCGCCTGTCTATGCCTCCGATGCCTTGACGGCGTGGATGAGTCTTTCGAATTCCCGGGTTTCGTCTTCGATCATCTGGAGCAAGGGATTTTCGTCGAGATCGCCCATGACGGCGTTCTGTTCCTCCTCGCTGTCGTAGCTCATCTTCTTGAAGGGGTTCTCGTAGTCCTTCTGGCGTGAGTCGCGGGTGAGCCGGGCAATGTCGCGCTGGACTTCGAGGCCGCGGTCGAGGTAGTCGGACCAGAGGTTTTCGTCGATGATGCTTTCGAAGGTGCGGTCGTGGAGAGCCAGCAGCGCGTGGAGAGCGTGGGCCGCTTTGTCGTCGGGGTAGCGCTCCCAGTGCCGCGCGTATTCGGCGTGGATTTTCTCCCAGTCGTTGAGGTCGCCGGTCCGGACTCGATCCATCAGGTCGCGCAGGTCTCGATCTCGCATGATCTGTCCGCCCACGTTGTGCCAGAGGGTTTCGGCGGGCAGGGGGAGTGCTTCGCGCAGATCGCGGAGATGTTTGACGTTTCGGCGGTCGATGAATGCGGCGAGGTTCTTGACGGCGTAGTAGTGGATCATGGTGCGGTACATCCGATAGGCCTTGGCGGCCTTCAGGATCTGAACCTTACGCCTGGAGTGCTCGAACGCATCGGCCAGAATCTCCAGTTTCTCGGCCTCTTTGGGGCGATTGTAGAGGAGGTCGAATCCTTTTTCTCGAAGCGCTTTCTCTTCCATCTGGCTCGAGTCTTCGCCCTGGCTGCGATGCCAGGCCTTGGCCGTCCAGATTTCGAGGAGGGCGACGGCCTCGAGCATTTCCTCGACTGTGTCCGGAGCGAGGAAGTCAAACTCGATCTTCTGCCAGTCGTGGACGCGTTTGTCGCGGGCGTTCCATTTCCAGGAATTCCGGACGATGGCGTACATGTTGTAGAGGAACCAGTAGGCCGGCATGACCTGGAGCATGTTTTCCTGCTCGTTGTTGGAGATGAGGGAGAAGGGGACCTTCACGTCCAATTCGGCGGGGTAGTTTCCCTTGGCGACGAGGGTGAATGAGGCGAAGCGGCAGTTGTGCTTGAAGTTGGAGCAGAGGCCGGGCCAGAAGCCACGTTTGGCGAGGATTTCGCCGTCGTTGGCGCGGGAGTTGTGGTTGGAGCCGACGGTGGCGTTGGCGGCCATGTTGCTCTGGCCTTGGACGCAGGAAGCGATGAGGAAGGAGTTGTTGTGGTGCTGTTCGTGGTTGGGGAAGATCAGATTGTGCAGGACCTCGCAGCATGAGACGGTTGAGTTGTCGCCGAGGTATGAGTTGATGACGCGTGCGCCGTACTTGATATTGGCTTTGGTTCCGGTGATGAAGCGGACGGCTTTGACGCCGTAGAAGATGTGGCAGCCATACCCGATGATGCCGTTGACGAGTTCGACGCCTTCCCCGATCTGTGTGATTT
>JABMPG010000760.1 GCA_013203855.1 bacterium | reverse complement strand
TGATGGGCGCTCGCATTCGGCGGGGGCTGACTGGGGAGTTGCTGGTGGAAGGCGTGGCCCATCTGGCCGGGATGGAGCATCCGGTTATTCCGGATCGCATCGAGGCGGGGACGCTTCTGATGGGAGGGGCGATCACGGGTGGGGATGTGACAGTGCTGGGCTGCCGTCCGGAGCATATGCCGGCCCAGTTGGGGAAAATGCGCGAGATGGGGATCGATCTGCAGATTGGCGAGAGGTCAATTCGCGCCCGCGCCGCAGGTCCTTTGCGTTCCGTCAGTATCCGCACGCTGCCTTTCCCGGGTTTTCCCACGGATATGCAGGCGCAGTTCATGGCCGCGCTCTGCTTGGCGCAGGGGGAAAGTGTCATCACCGAAACGATCTATCCGGATCGGTTCATTCACGCGGCCGAACTGGTACGGATGGGGGCGGACATCCGTGTGGACAATGGCACTGCTCGGGTTCGGGGTGTGAAGACTCTTGAGGGCGCGAGCGTGATGGCGAGTGACCTGCGGGCGTCGGCCGCCCTTATCCTGGCCGGTCTCGCTGCCCAGGGGCGCACCGAGTGTCTGCGTGTCTACCATCTGGACCGTGGCTATGAGCGTCTGGAAGAGAAATTCCGCAATCTCGGCGCAGAGATCGTACGGGTATCGAGTTAGATTTCCCCCATTGCCTCACTCTCGCTTTTTTCTCTTGCCCTTTGGCGACAACTGGCCCATCCTCTGCGCGACATGGCTGGACAAAACATAACCCCGAAGAGGAGACCGGAGCATGGCTCGCTACAAGAAACCTGAGGAAATTCGAGTGGGAGTGTTGGGTTACGGCGGCGCGTTCAACATGGGGCGCAATCATCTGCGTGAGTGCCAAAGAGCGGGGATGACGCCCGTGGCGGTGGCGGATCTGGACCCGGAACGTCTGAAAGTGGCCGAGGAGGAATTTCCCGGCATTGCCACCTTCACGTCGCTGAAGGATATGCTCAAGAAGTCGGGTGCCAACCTGATCATCCTGATCACTCCCCACAACCTGCACGCCAAACAGGCCCTTGAATGCGTGAAAGCGGGCTGCCACGTGGTGTGCGAGAAGCCGTTGGCTATCACGACGGCTGAGTGCGACGCGATGATCGATGTGGCGAAGAAGAACAAGGTCGTTCTTTCTACCTATCACAATCGCCACTGGGACGGGTGCATCATGCGTGCGGTCAAGGAGATCAAGAAGGGCGTGATCGGCGATGTTTTCCGCATCGAGGCCCATATGGGCGGCTACAGCGCCCCCCGCGACTGGTGGCGCGGGAGCAAGACGATCTCGGGTGGTATCCAGTACGACTGGGGCGTCCATTTGCTGGAGTACTCTCTGCAACTTCTCGATGGCGACATATCGGAAGTGAGCGGCTTCGCCAAGACCGGCTTCTGGTCGGGCATGTCGAAGTGGAAGGCAGATTCCAACGAGGATGAAGGCTACGCGGTCGTGCGTTTCAGTAACGGCAAATGGCTGACCCTGTGCAACACGACACTCGACTCGAACCCCAAGCGCGGGCAACTGGAAATCACGGGCACCAAGGGCTCTTACGTCTTTGACGGCGGCACCTGGGAAGTGATCCAGCACAAGAAGGGCGAGGTCGTTCGGCGTCAGGGGAAGAATCCGGCGTCGGAGGGGTGGCGGCTCTACCAGAACATCGCGGATCACCTGGTGAAGGGCGAGAATCTAGTCATTACCGGCGAGTGGGCGCGTCGCCCGATCCATATTCTCGACTTGGCCGACCGCAGCGCCAAGGAAGGCAAGAGCATGAAGGCGAAGCACAAGTAGTCCGTATTCGCTTCAGCAACGATAAAGGCGGGCGCCGGAGAAATCCAGCGCCCACCTTTTTTTTGAGGCCGTTTGGGCGGGGCATTCTATATTTCGAGCCCCTTCAGGCTTGCATCCCCGGGCTGGGTGTGAATAATCGGGATCAAGCAGCACCATCTGGACACGGCTCTCCGCCGCCATCCAATCGCAGGACCTCATATATCAGGAGGCTGATCATGCGAATGGGACCTTGGATTGCCCGGTCGATCCTCGTGGCAGGCGCTCTGTTGACCGCCGGTTGTGCCCAATACCTGGGATACGATCTCGAGGATGGGCCGAAGAGCGACATCGTCACGATCTCCAAAGAGTACGTGAGTCCGCGTGTTGTGGTGATCAAGGACATCGGAACGCGAAATCATGTTATGGAGTTTGTTGTCGACGGGACAGAGAAGTTTGTCCGGGAGGCGACGTATCAGAAGGAGATCAGAAAGTTACATCGGTACTACGAATTTGAGCCGTGGGAATCTGTCATGGAGCCGGCTATGGTAGGTGTGTCCGCTGGAGTTTTGCCAGTCAGTGATTTGGTGTTCCGCATTCTGGGAAAGGCCGGCTTGGATGGTTATGTTGCAACCAAGACTTGGAGCGATAGGCGACCGGCTTTCTGGTACGTGAGGAATCTTTCTCGATGGATAGGCTGGGTTTTGCCTGGCATCCAGGTGTTCCCAGGGAGGGGGTTCCTCAGGGATGGGGGAATTGGCAAGATCGTTGAGAAACCGGAGCCCACTCGTTTTCCGGCTCCCGCAGCTCGGCACCGTTACACCGAGGAACGGACGGGTCCACTGGGAGCCGCACGCATCTCTTTCGATCTCGGACCCGCGGGGAAGACCACAGTCGTGACGGATTCGGCGGGCCGTGGGCGGTTGGATGTGGGCCCCTACCTTCAGTGTCTCTGGACTCCGATGGAGTGGAAGATTAAACCCGCAATTCTGGCGGGAGAAAAGCAGATAGAAGCGGCCTACTTGATCCGACGGATGGCGACCAAGACTGCCCCGGAAAAGGACGTGCCCATTCGCTATCTCAACACAGCCAATCTAGGTGTGACATGGGACAAGCCGGGGCTCCGGCCCAACTCCGATCCCTGCCAACTGGAAAGCGTTCTGGCCCTGACCGACGAAAGCGGGGACGGCGTGCTGGAGGCGGGCGAGACGGCCCATGTTTCACTCCGGATTGTGAACCGCGACGACTTGCCGGCATTCGTGGTCCGGGCCGGCCTTGAAATCCAGAAGCCGGATCAGTCGACAGTCGGCCGCGTCTCCGAGACAGCCAATCAGACGGCCCGCATCGAGCCGGGTAGTTCGTGGGAGTGCGGGATGACATGGACGCTGCCCGAGGACTGGACGGGATACGATTCGCTTGCCTTTTCGGCCGTCATCGAAGACCTGAGTTTTCCGCATGGGAGGCGGGTCGGGAAGACGTTGAAGACCCGTCCCGTGGTTCCTCCCGACCTGAAACTGATCCGGTGCACGTGGGCGGATGGGAATGATGGCCTTCTCCAACCCGGAGACCGGGTCAACTTGCGGCTGCGGGTGCAGAACATGGGCGCGGGGAAGGCCCGGCAAGTCCGAGCCCGGCTGACGGCTTCGGATGGGGAGCTCACTCTCGCGGAGTCTTTCGGTGACGCCCAGGATCTTGCCCCGGCGGAGACCGGCGAGTTTGTCTGGAATCTGGCCATTCCGAAGACTTGGCGCGGGGCGAACGCGTCGGGCAGTTTGCCGGTTTCACTGGAGATACTGGAAGCGCGAGAGACCTTTCATATCGACTCGGGGGATCTGGGTCTGGCATTGGGGCAGCACTCAGCGATTGACGCGGGGGCATCGGATGCGGGCGGGGTGAGCGGTCTTGCCGTTCTCGCACGGAAGAAGATCGCGGGGGAACAGGCGAGACTCCAGCTTGAGCGCGAACTGGCCGAGCTGGCCGAGGAGAAGGTTCGCCTTGCGAAGGAATCAGAAATTCACAAGGAAGAGATTAGTGCCTTGTCCAAGGCAGAGCGGGTCCTGCGGGCCGAACAGGAGCAGAAACAGGCGGAGATGGATCGAGCGCGGGAACAGCGGGGCAAGGCGGCCCGGCAGGCTCAATCCGAACGTGAGCAGTTGAGGAAGCGTTCCCATGCGCTGATCGTGGGCGTTGACACCTATAGGGACCCGCAGATCCAGCCCTTGCGCTACGCCGTCGCGGACGCGATGGCTCTTCGCGACGCCTTGGTGCATCCCCGAACGGGTCTTTTCGCGCCGGAAAACGTGGCGGTTTTGGTGAGTGGGAATCCGGCAGAAGCAGCGCCGACCCGGATTCAGATCCTCGAAGAACTCGAAACCTTTTGCGCCACCCTCCAACCGGAGGATCGTTTGCTTTTCTTTTTCGCAGGGCACGGCATGACTGATGAAAAAGGAAATGGGAACTACTTGCTTCCCGAGGATACGACCGTTCAGACGATTCGCTATCAGGGCCTGGATCTGACCCGCGAGATTCTGGATGCCCTGGACCGATGCGCCGCCCGCGAGCAGATTGTCATTTTGGACGCCTGTCACTCCGGCTTTCGGAAATCGGTGCGGTCCGATGATACACGGAAGATCGCCGTGATGGCGGAGAGGATCGAGACGGCGCTAGATGATTTTGGATCGAAAGGCAGCGGGCGGGTGGTGCTCTCTTCCTCGTCCCTGGACCAGGTGTCGCACGAAGACACGCAGATCGGCCACGGCGTATTCACCTATTTTCTGGTTGAGGGACTTCTGGCGCTGAACTCAGATCCCCTGTCTCCCATCGACCGGGATCTGGACAGTCTGGTCGAAGCCGGGGAACTCTCCGAGTATGTGACGGGGCAGGTGAGAGATTGGTGCCGGAGAAGCAATCGGACCATGCAGGTGCCACGATCCCGCTACGACGATTCCGGGGCGGGGATTCCCTTGGCCACGGGGCCCGCGGGAGAATAAGTCTATCCGGGGTCGCGAGGCGTATCAGGAATGTTCGTTGTGCGGTTTTTCGGCAGTCTCGATCTGTGCGAGTTTCTCGAGAATAGTACGGGCGGCGTCGGACGCCCCTTTGCGTCCCTCTTCTCCCATACGTTGGGTGACGGTTCTGAAAAGGGGTGCGGGGGACCGGCTGGGTTTTAATGTCGCGGTGCTGTGTGGTTCGGGAGGGTTCCGCTTTGTCATGATGGGGTCTCAGTAGAGCAGGGCTACGGTACCGCGAAGGATTTCCAAAAGGGGGCTGGGCCAGGTTCCGATCCAGATGAGGGTGAGGGTGAGGATGCCGAGGATGAGATAGGCGGGCCAGGCTTTTGCTCTGGAGAGTGGCTGGGAGGCGGGCTTCTGGGTCCTTTCATCCTCGGGGGAGTAGAGGGCCACGGCGACGCGGAGATAGTAGAACAGGCCGATCACGCTTGTGGCGACGAGGACGAAGACCAAACTCCAGAGGTTGGCCCGGACACCGGCGGTGAGGACGAAGAACTTGCCGAGGAAACCGCCTGTGAGGGGGATTCCGGCGAGGGAGAGAAGCATGATGGTGAGCACGGCGGTGAGCCAGGGCCTGCGCCACGCGAGGCCGCGGTAGCATTCGATGGTGTCCACGTCGCCCTCGCCCCTGGACATGACTCCGATGACTCCGAAGGCGCCGATGGTGGTGATAAAGTAGGCGGTGAGGTAGAAGGCCGCCGCCTGGGGGCCGAGTTCGCCAGCCGCGAGGAAGGCGACGAGAAGATAGCCAAGATGGGCGATCGAGGAGTAGGCGAGGATCCGCTTGACGTTGTCCTGCAGGAGGGCGAGGAGGTTGCCGATGATCATGGATGCCATGGCCATCAGGGCGAGAATGAGAAAGAGGGAGCCGACCAGTTCCTGGTTGCCCTGGGGGAAGAAACGGAGGAGGAGGGCGAAAACGCCGCCTTTTGAGGCGCTGGCGATGAAGGCGGTAACGGGGGCCGGAGCGCCTTCGTAGACGTCGGCGGTCCACATGTGGAAGGGGACGACGGCGAGTTTGAATCCAAATCCGACGATCATCATGGCGAGGCCGGTCACGAAGAGCGGGCTGTCAAGGGTCGCGAGGGAGGTCGTGGCGAGTCGGGCGAACTCGAGTGTGCCGGTCTGGGCGTAGACGAGGGCCATTCCGAAGAGGAGAAATGCGGCCGAAGCGGCGGCGAGTACGAGGTACTTGAGACCGGCTTCGATGCAGATTTCGGAGTGGCGGCGATAGGCGATCAGCGCGTAGAGGGCGACGGTGAGGAGTTCAAGAGACAGGAAGAAGGAGGCGAAGTGGGTGCTGGCTACGAGAAGGGCGGATCCGAGCGTCGCCAGGAGGAGGAGGATGTAGAACTCTTCTCTGAAGAGGTTTTCGTGTTGGAGATAGCTGTAGGCGAGGACGGCAACGGCCAAAGCGGCGGCAAAGATCAGGCCAATGTAGTAGAAGCCGTATGCGTCCATGGTCAGCAGGACGCCGACCTGCCGCGGGAGGACGCCCCATGCGAAAGGGAGGGAGGCGATTCCGAGGCCGAGCCCGAGGAGGGTGATGAAGAGGGAGGTGAGGTGGCAGCGGTAGAAAGCGACCTGAAGCACCAGCAGCAGTGCGGCACCGGCAACGATGAGAAGGGGCAGGAGGGCCAGGAAGTCGATGGAGTTCATAGCGTCTCTTCAAGTTTTGACTGGATGAGTTTGGCGGAGTTCTGAGCGCTGTCCGCCGGGGCGTGCTCGGTCGCGAGAACCGGGAGGTCGGGCTCATGAGGCAACAGAAATGGAATGTCGGCGAGTTTTTGGGCCACGGCTTCGGTTGTCTTCAGAATGGGTCGGGGATAGAGGCCGAGCCAGAGGAGGCCGAGGACCATGGTGAGCATGATGAGCATTTCGCGCAGGTTGAGGTCCGGGATGCGCCATTTCTTATCGTTGGGGCCGTGAAAGGTTTTTTGCACGATCCAGAGAGAATAAATCGTGGCCGCCACAAGGCCGGTGGCGGCGATGACGGTGACGATGAGGTTGGCCTTGTAGGCTCCAATGAGGACGAGCATTTCGGCGAGGAAGTTTCCCATGCCGGGCAGTCCGAGGGATGCCATGGCGAAGACAAGGCCGAGGGCGGCCAGGCGGGGCGCGGTTTCCCATAGTCCGCCGAGTTTGTTCATGTCGCGGGTGTGAGTGCGCTCGTAGATCTGGCCGACCAGAACGAATAGGGCTCCGGTGCTCAGGCCGTGGCAGACCATCTGGAGGACGACGCCCTGCATGCCCCAGATGTTGAAGGCAAAGATTCCGAGAAAGACGAAGCCCATGTGGCTGACGCTGGTGTAGGCGACAAGGCGTTTGAGGTCGGTCTGCGCGAAGGCGAGAACGGCGCCGTAGATGATTCCGACGATGGCCAGGGACATGGCGATAGGGGCGAAGTCCAAGGCGGCCTGGGGGAAGAG
>JABMPG010000759.1 GCA_013203855.1 bacterium | reverse complement strand
TGCATGAAGGGGAATTCGACGAGGCACGGTGCATCATTCTGGCCGAACTCGATCATGTCACGGACAGGCAAGGGACCTGGCGAAAAGAGGATCCAGAACGGGACGAGTTCCGCGCGCAATGCAGCACCTACCTGGACACCCTTCGGGACAAGGGCCTGGCGGACTTCCCGAACCTATTCCTCACCGCGGCGTTCATCGATCGCGACCGCTCTGATTCGACCTCGCAGAAGGGGGGTGCCTCAGCATGAAGCCCTTCACCATCCATCCCAGGGATCTGCTCTTCTTTCGCGATGCACGCCCCATGGGCGGCTCTTCGGAGGGTGCCGGCGCCGGCTGGCCTTTGCCGTCTGTCCTGCATGCCGCCGTATTGAGCGCCTGCCACGATCGCTGGCAGCAAGGAACCGAGTGGGAGAGCAAACACACGCATCTGACCGAGAAAGAAACAAGGAAACGGGCACGCGGGCAGCAGTGGAACCCCACGTTCGGCGGGCTCCGCACGGTCGGGCCATTCCCGTGCCTTCAAACGACACGAACCAGCGCCAACGGCAATACCCCCCTCCCGCCGGGTGTCTATCTGCCCACCCCGGCGGATGTGGTTCCGGGCGGCATCATGCAGCCGATACGATCTCTTGGGGACAGCAACTTGCCCAAGCCGCTCTCCCGCGCGGTTGCCAGTTCGGTCCCACCCACGAAGGAACGATTGGGGACGTGGATGCACTTGGCGGCACTCCAGATGTACCTGCAGGGAGATCTGACCCCCGTTACGACCCCGGCCGCCGACCTGTATGACGCCGAGAGCAGACCCGGCGTGGGGATCGCCCCCGCGACCCATGCCAACGCCCAAAGTGTCTTCTATCAGGCCGAGTACCTGCGTCTGCGCCCTGATGTCTGCATGCTGTTTCTGGCGGAGGGGGAAGCCCGGAAGGTCGGTCAGAACACAGGTGTTGACGTTCTGGAGCAACTCACCACCGACGGAGCATGCCCGCTTATTCTCGGTGGCCAGCGTGGGTTGGCCACCCTGCAGCCGCAGCCGGCCACAGGGACGCTTGACGTTGCGCTCCCGGCATGCGGTACCCGCGTCAAGTGGGTCCTTCTGACCCCTGCTCTGTTCGACAACGGCTGGCGTCCTGACTGGGTGAGCGCCAGCGGCGACGTCCTGCTTCAGGATATGCCAGCACGGGCAGGCTACGCCACTCGCAAAGCCTGGCGTCTGGCGGCTTCCCAGCGGAAGGCGCCGCTGGCTGCGCGTCTGGTCGCAGCTCGAATCCCCAGAGCCGAGGCCGTCTCCGGGTGGAAACTGGACGGTGAGCAGGGGCATTCAGGGGGGACGCCAAAACCGACGCGCCTGCTCGTCCCGGCGGGTTCGGTCTACTACTTCGAATGTGCTGACGACGCGGCGGCGGCGACCCTCGTCAGGCAACTCCATCTCAAAGTGAAGTCGCAGCGCTTGGGCGAAAAGGGCTTTGGTTTTGGCGTCTGTGGCTCCTGGCAGTATTTGGACGTTTGACTCACACCAAGGGAAAAGGGAAAGCATCATGGAACAACGAATTCTCACACTTCTGTCACGCACTCCGGTCCATGTCGGTGCAGGGAATTCCGTCGGAGCCATCGACTCACCGGTCATGAGGGAACGGCATACTCGCATCCCGATCGTCCCCGGCAGCAGTCTCAAGGGGGTGCTGCGGGACCTTTGGCATGACACTCCCGGAGATGCCGACTGGCTCTTCGGCACAGGGTCTGATACGGAAGCCGCCGCCGGGGCACTCCTGATCGGCGAAGCACGAGTCCTCGCGTTTCCGGTACGCTCAGCCAAGGGCGGTTTTGCGTGGGTGACCTGTCCGTTGGCGTTAGCTCGATACAAGCGCGACGCCAAGGCCGCATTCACCGTCCCGGACGGGATCGGCGAAGAGGAATGCCTGGCGTCTAAGGAGTTGGATCTGGATGGCAAAGTCGTCCTTGAGGAGTACTGCCTCTCCCGCAAGGCGGAGTCCGACGTCTGGACGGAGCTCAAGGAGATCTCGACCGATGCAGTCTGGAATGACTTGGGCAAGCGCTTCGTCGTCTTGTCCGATGAGATGTTCTGCTACTTCGTTGAGCATGCTTGTGAAGTTGTCACCCGGGTTCGCATCGATGATGAGACCGGCACGGTTTCGGGTGCCGCCTTGTTCAGCCAGGAGAACGTCCCCTCCGAGACGTTATTCTACGCGGTGATCGCGTCTCAGGACGAGAAGGGTAAGAGGGAAGACGGAAAACGTAAGACCGCGACGCAGGCGCTTAAGGTCTTGGGAGACAAATTCAGAGAGAACCCGGTGATCCAAGTGGGCGGCGACGAGACCATCGGCCTGGGCTACTGCTCTGTGCAGCTGAGCGGACAGGAGGACATGTAGGATGAAGAACCTCGATCAGATTCGAGCCGCCAATGCTCTGAAGGCCGCGGCGACGATCGGCAAGGGTGCCAAGGGCAGCGACAGTGTGGCCAAGAAAGTACCCACCATGATCCGCGAGAACGGCATTCTCGGGGCAGCGGCCTTCGCGCTTGAGACGGGCCAGGGCGATGGCGATGTCTTCGTTGCCGTCACCACCCACCTGCGGCAGGTTGAGCGCATCCCCGCCACAGTGGTTTCCCTTGAACTCTTCCTCGAACACCTCGTCGGAACAGACGCAACCCATCTCCGCGCCATCACGGCCGAGAGTATGGCCTATCTCAACTACCTCCGGCGCTTTGCGGGTTCCAGAAATGGAGGCCGGTGATGGTTGTCACGGCCACAGAGGAGGTTCGGGCGGCCCTGGGTCGAGATGCTTTTCCAAAGCTGACGTCACCTTCACTTCGCCTGGAGAAGTTCGTGCGGCTGCAGCATGACGGCAAGAAGGCCGAGATCGATGCGGTCGTCATGTGCCACAACAGCAAACGGGACGCGTTTCCCGAGGTGTACCGCCCGGGCGATATACCGAATGCCACAACGCTCATCATGGCCCTCCAAGCCCGTCTTATCATCAACCAGGCGGGCGGGGTCCTTGAAAACGCCGGCTTGTGCCTGCACCGGCACTTCGGCTTCCCTGTCATCCCCGGCTCCGCGGTCAAGGGCTGCGCGCGTCACGCGGCCTGGTGTGAATGGGACGACACCGAAGAGGGCGAGGACAAGCAGCGCCTGGCTCGGGAGATCGCCCTCACGTTCGGCTATCCGACCGGGGATCACGGTCTGGAT
>JABMPG010000079.1 GCA_013203855.1 bacterium | reverse complement strand
GGTTGGGGCGGTACGGGTTGGGGGCATATGCCCCGTTGGTGAGATAGGCATAGGGCTGGGGGGGATCGCCGGGGAAAAGGATCTGGGTCATGCCGGTCGGGTCGGGAGCATGTTTGGTCGTGTGGAAGGGATCCATGGGGAGCGTGTCGAGATAGGCGATGGGTGTGGTGAGAAGGCGATACCACTCCTTCTGGGCCCACGGAATCGAGCCGAACATACCGTTGAAATCCGCCGTATCGTCGGCGTCCGGCGGAATTTCGTTGCAGTCCACGGCGTAGGTTTCCACGGCCGTGGCAATGGTTCGCATGTCCGTTTTGGCTCGGGACACCTTTGCTCGGACTTGGGCCTCCAGAAAATTCGGCACGGCGATGGCCGCCAGGATGGCGATGATTGCGACGACAATCAATAACTCGATCAAAGTGAATCCACGAAATCTCAAGGTTCTTATCTCTTTCTTTCTATTCTGATTGAGGGCCGAAACAGAGTAGTTGCCCTTCTTCGTCTCCGATCAGGATTCTTCCCGTTGTGACGGCGGGTGGAGCGGAGAAGGCCGCTCCCGATACATATTTCCACAAGAGCTCGCCATTCGTCATGTTCAAAACATAGAATGTCCCGTCTCCGGAGCCCACGAAAACCTTATCCCCGGCCACGACAGGCGAGCCGTCCACGTCTCCTCCAGTCGGGAAAAGCCACCGCCTTCGCCCGCTCTTCCGATCCAGTCCGTGCACCTTCCCGTCGCGGCCGCCTGTCACGACGAAGTTTTCCGTCACTACGCAGGAAGCGTAGAAGGGTTCCCCGCCGGTCAGCGGATCGTAAGTCCAGATAGATTCATGCTTTTGAAGGTCAACCGCCAGAACTTCACCGCCGAAATGGCCGACGTAAAGGGCGCCGTTCCGGATCGCCGGATTGGCCGCGGCATAGCTGCCCATGTCGAGACTCCATAGTAGCGTTCCCGAAGTGGTGTCAAGCGCCCGGAGGAGGGCGTCGCAACCGGCGGCGTATATGCGCCCTTCTTTGAGGGCCGCTGCGCCATGGATCGGGCCGTCCACGGCATAGGTCCAGACCGCTTGTCCCGTCCTAATATCAAGCGCATACAGATTCTGATCGTACGTTCCAAAGTACACCCGTTCCCCGTCACAGGCTGGGGCGGAATGGCATTCGGCTTGGGGTCCTTCAAAGACCCAGAGGGGCGTGTCGGGCCGGCTCGCGTCGAGGCAGACTGCCCTCCCGAAGTCGTCTACGACATAGAGTCTGTCCTCGTGCCACGCCGGTGCGCCCGCGAGGCCCGAGTCCAGTTGGATGCGCCATTTCTCCTCACCCGTTGAAAGATCGAGGGCCACGAGGAGGCCCTGATCCGTTCCGGCGAACACGGTTTTCTGGGCGACGGTAACGCCGGCGGCAAACCCGCCCTTTTCCGCCTGAAATCGCCACTTTACGTCGTAGGGTGGGTCGGCCATTTCGGTGGTCGCGACTCCTGTCCGAGCGTTGTCGTGCCGGGCGATGGGCCAAGACACGTCATTGGCGTCCGCGCTCGCGGGTGTGCTCAGGAGCGAAGCGACGCTCACGCCACAGGCCATCAGAATACAGAGAGAATGTCTCCACTTTCTCATCACCCCTCCTTCAGCACTGGGGAAGGAACAGGTTATCACAGGGCGGTTCTCCATGCACGGGAATCCGGTCTGTTCACGTATTACGTATGGGGCTTCAGGCGGCGGTTTGGGGCGTTTCGCTTTTTGGAAGACTCAGCCGGGGGGTGCGAAGTCGGAGGTCGATGTTTTTCTTTTTGAGGGGGGCCAGGAGGAGGTGGAGCTCCAGTTCGAGGGAAGCGTCGTTCCGGGTGAGGATGTTGAGGTTGAGATCGCCGAGGTCATTCGCTCCGGCCTCGATGAGCGCGGGGAGGTGTTCGCGCCAGTCCAGGGCGTTGATCTGGATTCGGACCGGGCTGGGGAGGTATCGGCGGGCGAGTTGGACGGCGTGGAGCATGTCTTTCAGGCAGGTGGCGGGGAGGTCGGCCATGGGGGTGGCGGGATGGGGGCGGAAGGCCTGG
>JABMPG010000758.1 GCA_013203855.1 bacterium | reverse complement strand
GTGGTGCATCCCAACACCCCGATCCACATGGTTCAGGGCCCCTTGGCGATCGCGCAGATTCTGGAAACGCCCCTGTTGAACAAATTGAACTACCAGATTCTGATCGCGACGAAGACCAGCCGGATTCACGAGGCGGGGCGAGGGCAGCCCCTGCTGGAGTTCGGGATGCGGCGGGCCCAGGATCTGGGTGCGAACGCGGGGGCGCGCGCGGCGCTCATCGGCGGGGCCGACTTCACGTCGAATGTCGGCATCTCGCATATGCTGGGATACCCGCCCAAAGGAACGCACGCGCACAGCATGGTGCAGGCTTTCATGGCGCTGGGCGAAGGCGAAATCGGGGCCTTTCGCGCCTATGCGGAGGTCTACCCCGATGATTGCCTGCTTCTCGTCGATACGATCAACACCTTGGAGAGCGGGCTGCCAAACGCCATCCGGGTCTTTGAGGAGTTGAAGAAGAAAGGTCACCAGCCGGTGGGCGTTCGTCTCGATTCGGGAGATTTGGCCCACCTCAGCCTGCGAGCGGCGCGTATGCTCGATGCCGCCGGTTTTCCGGACACAAGGATCGTGCTATCCAACCAGATCGATGAGCTTGTTCTGACACAAATCATCGCGCAGATCGAGGAAGAGGCCCCGGCACACGGCGTTGACGCCGATCGGTTGGTAAAGCGGCTGATCTACGGGGTGGGGACGAGTCTCATCACATCGGCGGGGCAGAGCGCGCTCGATGGCGTTTACAAACTGTCCTCCATCGAAAAGGGCGGACAGTGGATTCCCGCGATTAAGATGTCGGAGACGCCAGCCAAGACGATCAACCCCGGAGACAAGAGGCTGTGGCGGCTCTATGACCCGCGGGGAAAGGCGACGGCGGACTTGGTCATGCTTCAGGATGAGGATCCCAGGGAGATGGAGCAAGTGGGGCTGCGCCACCCCTCGGACCCCCACAAGAAGCGAACGCTTTCGCGGGGAGAAATATCGAAGGCCGAGGCGTTGCAGTCGGATGTGATTCGGGACGGAACGGTGGTGGGGGAGATCCCGTCGATCGAGGAAATGCGCGAGCGGAGAAGAGCAGATCTGGACCGCCTCGACCCCGGGGTGAAACGTCTGGTGAATCCCCACATCTATCACGTCTCCCTGAGCCAAAAGATGTGGGATCTCAAGCAGGATCTGATAGACGAGTTTACCGAGTGAGTTCGCAGTCCGCGGGTTGCAGATTCAGGTTCGGGATCCGGTCCAGGAAAGCGTGGAACAGTGCGATGTCGGAACCGAAGGAGTTTCGGGCGGTGACGACGAAGACCGGCAGGGGGTAATCGGAATTCTCAGGCATGTTCTGGGCGTCTTTCTCTGTGATGAAGGCGCGGCGGGCTCCTGCCGCTTCCGCTTCGCCGAGGGCTGTCTGGATCTCGTTGCGAGAAGGACGGTAGTGGTCGGGAAAAGCCCTTTTCCAGACGAGGCGAACTCCGGCCGCCTCCAGAAGTCCCCAGAAGGATGTGGGGTTGCCGATTCCGCAGAGAGCGGCAGCAGGCTGGGCGGTTGCGTCAACGAGGGTAATCGGGTCCGAGGCACTATCCAGCGGGCGTAGTCCCGCAATCTCCAACGAACTTTCAAAGACAATCAGGTGAGGCGCGATTCGTTTGATCCGCGCCAGAGCCTTTCGGTTTCCGGTCGCGAGGTTGCTCCGGGTGAAGATCAGAGCGTGGGCTCTTCGAAGGCCGGCCAGACTTTCTCGCAGGAGTCCACGGGGCAGAAGGGCGAGGGATTCCAGGGGGCGAAGGCTGTCCCAGAGAATGAGATCGCAGTCCCGGGCCAGGGCGCGATGCTGGAAACCATCATCGAGGACGATAAGATCGGCTTTGCATCGGTCCCGGGCAGTCCGTGCGGCATCGTATCGTCGCGCGCCGACCACGACGGCGACTCCGGGGAGAGCTCGGGCGATAAGGCTGGGTTCGTCTCCGGCCTCGCGAGCCGGAGCGAGGATTTCGTGTCCGTCGCTGACGACGAGAACCGGGGCGGTGGCTTCGCGCCTGTATCCACGGCTGACGACGGCGACGCGGCGGCCCATGTCCCGATAGTGTCGGGCAATCTCAATAACGATAGGCGTCTTGCCGGTGCCGCCGGTGGTCAGGTTGCCAACGCTGATCACGGGACAGTCAACGGCGTTGGATTTCTTGAGGCCGGTGTGGAATGCGATGGCACGGGCGGCGGCTGCGGTTCCGTAGAGCATAGACGCCGCCCGAAGTCCCGCGGCGAGAAGGCGTTCGGTGGCCCCATGTGGGGGAGAGCCGTCCGCCCACCTGAGGATCTTGCCCCGGATGGAGAACGGATCGGAGGTTGTGTCTGAGGGGGGAGAGATGGACATAGGGTTCGCGGCCGGTTGAGTAGGGCATCCCGACTGTGCCTTTGATATAGCAGAATTGGCGTGGAAAGGGAAAAAGATTGACAAGGCGCGTGAAATGGCCGAGAAAAAAGGGTTGCGGCGCGCCGGTTCGGGCGGCTTGTCTGCCGGATCTTCCCGTTCCCAAGGATATCGTATGAAACGCGAATTTGAAGAGATCGAACTAGGATATATTCTGGCCCGCACATTGCGGATCGCCGAGTCGAACTGGAAGCCGCTGCTGGTCTTGGTTTTGCTTGTATGTCTGGCTACCGCAGTCGTCAGTATGGTCCTGGAGCCGGAGTATTCGGTGTCCACGGTCATCGAACCGGGGATAATCGGCACGGACGAGCAGGGGCATATCATGTCGAATGATACAGCCAGCAACATGGCGGAGAAAATCCGCCGGGGCGCCCTGACTCATCATATCATCCAGTCGCTTGATCTCGATCCGCAGGAGTACGCAGAGAAACTGGTCTTCTCTACGACCTTGACCGGCGATGCCGAACGGACTCCTCGGCCCGAGTTTCGCTCGGTTGTGGTGTCTTACCGGACACCCGACACCGAGATGGGAAAGAAGATTCTGGCCGCTCTGACAGAAGGTCTGCGACAGGAGAAAGATGCCTACGTCCAAAGCCTTCAGAAGGATTTGAAGGCGGAAATCTCCTTGAAAAAAAACGCGATCGAGAGGGTGGACGGCGAGATTGTGAAAACGGAACTGGAGATTGCCCGGAAGGAAAACGACACTGTGGGCCTTCGGATCAAGCAGAAGAACCTGGCTTCTGCCATCATGGCGGCCCAGCAGAAGGCAATTCAGATCGAATCGAAGATGGCGGATGTCGACCAGGATATCCGGATACAGGAGAACGAGATCACGGCGCTGGAAGCGGACAATCTGCGACTGGAGGAGAGCGTTCGGATCGCGACCACGGAGATCCAGGAGCAATCGGGCTATCTCGCGCGGGTGAGGGAACTGGAGGCGAAGATTGCCGCCGACCAGATCGAGAGGGCGGAAAATGCAGGCACGAACATCTTGGCCCCATCGATACTCCTGAATTATATCCAGTCGGAGAACTTTCTAAAGGCGCAGCAGATCAGCGACGACATTTTCGAGAAGCGGATGGCGCAGCAACAGCACAAGGCCGATCTGGCGGCAAATATGGCCGGGATCGAGACGTTGCGCCATGAGATCGTCAAACTGACCAACCAGAAAGAGAAGGCCCTCCTGGCAGACAAGCGGATAGCCGAGGCCGAGGTCGAGAAGCTGACGCTCGAACAGAAGGAAGGGGTGGAGAAAGAAATCGCCGCCGCCCAGATCGATATCCGGGAGTTTAAGGCGGAGAAGGATGTCGACCTGCCCCTTCTCAAGCGGGACCTGGCGGATGAGATCGCCGGGCTCGAGGCCGAGAGGGACCGAGTCTTCGCCCTGAAGGTAGTCCAGCCGCCAACATCTTCGATCCGTCCTGTTTTCCAGAAGAAGCGGCAAATGGTCGTGAGCGCGCTGGTGTTTTCAGCATTCATAGGTCTGATCCTGATCGCGGTCAAAGAAGTGTTCATGCACTATTGGCGGATGACCGCCCGCGAGCGGGAGTAATTCCGCCGAATTCCCGCCGTCTCTTTCGTGCGGCGATCCGTCAACCTTCTTCCTTCTCAACAAGACTGTCCATGAAACCTGAACGGTTCCAATATTCTGATCCCCCGTTTTCTCGCGACTGGCTGCCGGCTACTGGCCCCTTGACTGTTGCCAGAAGCCGCTTCGTGAAGTTCATCCATGAGTGAACCCACTGTCACGGCCTCTGACACGCGTTCGTCTTCACTCGGGGCGTCGGTGAAACGCAGCGCGCTTCACGTGACGGCGGGGATGCTTCTGTCCAAGGCCGTGGCGATGTTTCTGTCATGGTACCTGGTCCGAAAACTCTCCATGGAGGACTTCGGGCGCTACAATCTCATTCTCTCATCGCTTGTGTACCTCGTGTTTCTCTCGAACCTGGGAACGCAGAGCACGCTGCAGCGCTTCATCCCGGAGTATTTCGCCCGGAGGCAGTTCCGTCGGATTTCGAAAACGTATCGCATGATCGCGGTTCTCAATCTCGCGATGGCGATCTTGGTTTTCGCCGTGCTCCTCGCGTTCTATCGGACCATCGCCGGGCTCGTCAACATGGCGGAGTACCGGGAGGTTTTTTTCGTCTTCGCCATCGCCGCCGTGCTCTTCTTCCAGATCAACATCATCGGGATCGTGCTCAACAACCTCTTCCTCCACGTTTACCAGGTATGGGGGCAGCTCGCCTGCATCACGCTAAAGACCGCCTTCATCGTCGTCTTTCTGGAGAAGGGCTACGGTCTGCGGGAACTGTTTGTGGCCGAGGTTTTCGCCTATACGCCGGCGCTGCTCGCGCTGTTCTACCTCTATCGTCGATGGATCGCTCCGCGGATCCGGGCGGCGGATACGGGGGAACAGGAAGATATCGAGTACCGCCGATTCGCCCGCTACTCCGGCTATAATCTAGTCACCCTGCCTCACGGGATCGCGATGGATTTTTCGCTGGCGAACCTGGTGGTGAGCCGCTATCTGGATTTCGCTCAACTCGGAGCGTATGCCTTCGCATATCGCGTGAGTCAGATGATCTTGCAGGTTCTGCCGCAACGTCTGCTTCAGTCGGTGATCCGCCCCGCCTTCTATACCCGTTTCTCAAAAGCGGAGGATAAGAACCGCGCGCTGCACGAGATGTTCAATACCTTGTGCCGGTTCAACCTTTTCTTCCTTCTGCCGTCTCTGGCGTTCGTGCTCCTGGGAGGCAAGCACATCATCCTCCATGTCTTCGGAGAGCCTCAATACCTCGGAGCCTATCCAGTTCTGGCGGTGACGTTCGCGTTTCTCTGCACGTCCTTTTTCGAGTTGCCCGCGGATCTGACCATTCAGGCTCTCGAAAAACTCTTCTACCGTTTTCTGGCCCAGTACTTCACCTTTTTCGGGCTCGTTCTAAGCCTGGCGCTCGTGTGGACCGGCTATGGCATTATGGGCGTCGCCGTGGCCACCGGTCTGTCCGCTTTCTGCAAAAACCTCTTCTTGTACTACTTCGCGCGGCGTCACACGGGGATGCGCTTCGAATGGCGCGCGACGGCGCCTCTCGTGGTGAATACCCTGGTCATGGCGCTGCCGATGTGGCTCATTCTGCGGTGGGGGGACAATCTGGCCGGCCTGGCGCTGGCGTGGCTCGCGGGGAGCGCCACGTATCTGCTGGTAACCTGGCTCAACTCGCCTTTTTCGTTGCAAGAACGGGAGCAGTTCCGTCGAATGCTCCATAGGAGGCGATAGGATGTCTGTCGGCATGGACGCTCGGATACGGCGGGAGAACGTGCTGCTGTTCACTTTCTTTTGCGGGATGGCTCTCTTCCTGGCGGTCGCGTTTTCTCTTTCGGGAATGGCCTCGACGCCCGCCAAGTATCTGGTGGCAGTCTCAGTCATCGGATTGTTCTCTCTTTTCCCGAGCCATCTCTATGGCGAGAACCGATTGCTGTTCGTGGTCGCGCTGGTCTTCTTTCCTGTCACCCTCACTCTTGGCGGGCGCGATACGCTCTCGTCGGCGTCGCTTCTGATCCTCGTGATGGGCTTTCTCTACGTGCTGAAATTCCTCCTGTCCGGCCGGGGAACCTTCAAGCATGACCGGGTGCTCTGGGGATTTGCGCTTCTCGCGATCGCCGTGCAGGGAGTGCTTCATCATCGCGCCTTCGTGCTGGTTCAGGAAGGGCGTCATCTCGTGAACTTCGCCGGCGGTATCGGCCTGTTCCTGCTGGTCGTGAACGCGCCCGCTTATCTGCGGGCGGATCGATTGCGATTTGCCGAGAAGGTGATCCGGGTTCTGATCTGGATGATGGCGCTTCAGATGATCGTGGGAATTCTGATCTACTATTCCCCCGGCGCGGGGCGTCTCTTCCGGGTTTTTCTGGAGCGGGCCACGGCTGAGCTGGGCGTGACGCAGACGCTGGAGTTCACGCGGATGCGGACCCTGGTGATCCGGACGGAGGCAATCGGAGAGTTCGGCGCGATGCTGTGTCCGCTGATTCTATATTCTGTGATGGAGGGGAAACGCAAATACTGGTTTGCCTATGCGCTGATAGGGATAGGGCTGCTTCTTTCAAACAGCCGGAGCGGCATCGTTCTTTTCGGCGTGGGCACGGTGCTGATGACGCTTCTCTACGGCTTTCGTCTGAAATGGCTCGAGGTGGCGGCGCTGGGTTTTGCCCTCCCTATAGCGGCGCTTCTCCTGGCTGTGATCAAACCCGAGATCTACAGCGAAGTGGTCCGGCGGATGATCCTGCTGTCTCACAATATCGCCGAAGGACGGAACCTGGTGGAAGTGTTCAACCGGTCTTTTGTGTGGTACGACGCGTGGTAGGTGACGAGATCGACTCTGTCCTGGTTCGGAAATGGTCCGGCGCCGTCGCGGGTGGTGGGCCTCAATGAGCTGAACATGCATTCGCTCTACATGACCGTGCTTTACCAGTTCGGAATCGTGGGATCGGTTCTGTATATCGGCCTGATCGTTTCGATCCCGTGGAATCTGTACCGGCAGCGGTTTCCAAAGGGCGAGTTGCGTCTCCATCGTCTCCGCTACGCGTGCCTGCTTGCGGTCGTGTTCTTTCTTGTGCATGAGATCAAGTTCGAGTTCAACCGGTCGGATTCATATCAACAGATCGTCTGGGCCCTCCTCGCGGCCTGCCACCTTGTGTCGCGTACCACCTCCGAGCATCCAGTCGAAGAGACGCGCGTGGATAGCCCGCCGGGAGGGGAGGGATGAAGAAAGCCTCCTTTATCTGGCTGGACGCGAACCGGTTCGACCGCTGTCAGCACCGCACCCGCAGCGTGGCGATGATGCGGCATCTGACGCGGCTGGGCCTGCCGATTACCTATGTTACGTCCTTTGACGAGAAGCCCGAGGCTTGCCCAGGGTTTCATTATCTCCCCGTTCGCACGCGGCTGAAGGGCATTTTTCGCCTGGCGTTCATGATAGAGGCCCTTCGCTATATTCGGGAATTTCTTCGGGGGCGGGAATCGGTGGTTCTCCTGACTTTCCCGCAGACTCTGCACATTGCCCTGATCGCGAAAATGTGGGCGGGGCTTCGCGGGAAACGGGTCCATATTCACCTCGATTTTCGGACTGTGCCGGTCTTTGTCAGCCGGGGCCGCGTCACGGTAGCGATGAAGTACGCGGTGGAGTATGTGCTTTTCTGGAAGACCCCTATTCTACTGAACCGTTTCTTCGTCTCGAGCAATTCGTTTATCACGGAGCGGATGCGGCGGGAGGTCGGCGGGGCTTCGCAGCCTTTCTGCGTGTGGACTTCCGGGGTGGAGGCGGAGC
>JABMPG010000757.1 GCA_013203855.1 bacterium | reverse complement strand
GCCCGGCATGGCTGGACCGCCCGGCATGGCTGGACGGTTCGGTGCGGCTGGACCGCCCGATCTGGATAGACCGCCCGCTCTGGCTGGACCGCCCGACATGGCTGGACGGTTCGATGCGGCTGGACCGCCCGCTCTGGCTGGCCCGCCCGGCATGGCTGGACCGTCCGGAGTAACCGGGGCCTCCGGCAAGGGTCAAACCGCCAAGGCTGACACTCCAGGAACTGCGTCCGGACTCGCGGGCCTCGGCCTCATTGGCCGACAGTGCAATCGACCCGACAACAGCGGCCAGTACCGCCAACGACATTATTGATCTCTTGATAGTCATGGCATCTTCCTTTCCATGTTTCGCAGCCGGTTCTCAGCGCCGCTCACCATGAGCACGCCGCAGCTACCATGAGTACGGGGGATCCTGCAAAATACTGCGCAGCAATCCGGATTTTCCACGAAACAGGAACGTCCCCCTCACCCGAAGATATTTGCTAACCAATTCTCCCACAGCATGTTATCCATCCAGACAACAACTTCTTGAAGACGCGCTCTTTCCGGTGGTTGCTGTGTCCCAGGGACGGAAAGAGCGGAAACTGAGCGCTGAATAGAGGCCAGAACCGCCACTAAAAGTGCTCCATCCCCGTGATTCCTCCCCGTAATCCCTGCGTCCGAACACCGTGCGTATTGGAGCGCGGCCCCCCCGGTGTCTTCACCGCAGGCCAAGTACGCGTAATCAAATAGAGGCGCCTCACTCCAGCACACTGCCATTTCGCCCCGGGGGCCTTTAGCAAAGAGCACCCGGGGCTCGTGCTCCAACGCGCACGGCCCCCGCGAGCCAACCTTCAGCCCATGGCCGAAACTCGAAAATCCCTTGCCCCACTCCCCGCTGCCGTGCATCATAGTCGCCATGAATACCTCGGACTCACCAGGGACCGTCACTTACACCCACTCCATCACCCCTCATCCGCCTAGACCGCAGCAGAACAGTAATGAATCCGTTTGTTAAATATCCTGTCATTCTCCTTTCGCGAATCACCAACGCGGGTACGTCTGTGTATCGCAATGATTTCGATGATTGCGCTGAAACCTATGATGATGTTGTAACCCGGCCTATCCTTGCACGGGCGACTGAGAAGCTCCTTGAAAGCTGCGGACCCTCCATTGGGGACAGGTGTATTGATTGCGGCTGCGGTACGGGGCATGCGACGGAACTGATCGCAAGGAGGATCGGGACAACCGGATCGGTCATTGCCTGTGACTTCTCCGAAATGATGATCGAAAAGGCAAAGGCCAGACTGGCCGCTTTCGATTCGGTCAGTTTCAGGTCGGGGGATATGCTCCGTTCTCTTGATGAATGCGGGGAGCAGGCCTTTGATTTTGCGGGCCTCTTCTGGTCGCTCGAATATGTTGATCCCTCGGCGCTGTTGGCGAAACTGGGACGTGTCATGAAGAAGGGCGGAAGAGTTGCAGTTCTTGTAAATACCAGAGCATCGCTGACAGAGCTTCAGGACCTGATTGCACCGATCCTGATACGGAATATACTCTGTTTGAAAAAGATCCCTCCGCTTAATTTCCTTTCGAGTACGGCACAGTTTGAGAGAATTGCCAAAAGGACTGGTTTTACTGCGGAGCATATCGCCGAAGAGACCGCTACTGTGACGTTCCCCAATGGCCGGGAACTTGTCTCGTGGATGAACAATGGCGGGCCCTCTGCCGGATTCAAGAGCTCAATAAGGAAAGCGAAGCGCGAGAAGATATTCGGCCTGATCGCTAAAGAGGTAGATCGTCGCGGCGGATTGTCGGTTGGCTTTCGATATGTTTCATACTCGGGGATAAAGCAATGAGTCTGCTTGATGCCATAAGAGTCGCCAAGGCCGGGCATTTTATCAGGTTCATGGATTTCTATATCAAGACATATGGCCGGTTCCGTTTCGGGACAGTCATGCAGAGAATAGCAACTGCACTTTCCAGATCCGTTGCCGGGCCACTGCCGTATGTGCTCAAGATAGATCTTCTTCAGGCGTGTAACCTGAAGTGCACAATGTGCTATGCCGATCACAACAGCGCGGAGATGGCACTTGAGGACTTCAAGACCATCATCCGGCCCTTGCGGGGACTGGGGTGTCGCGTCGATCTGATGGGGGGAGAACCGTTTCTACACCCACATTTGATTGAAATGGTTGATCTCGCCCGGAACCAGATGAAGTTCCGAGAGGTGAACGTCTATACAAACGGCACTCGCGTTACAGCTGACAACGCCGCTTTGATTAAGAGAGCCGGACTCACACACGCCATGGTGAATATCAGCTCTCACGATGAAAGACAGCATGACCAGTTTACCGGAGTCAAAGGATCATGGCGTTCTGCCCTGGAGGGGATAGAACACCTGAGAGATGCGGGGATAGACACCCACCCTTTTATTGTGCTTCATCGAGAGAACATTAATGACTATGAGAAGATTGTCGAACTTGCACGGGAACGGCTGGCGGTAACACCACTCTTCTTTCAGTACGTTCCGAAGAGTTCGAGCGATCCACTGATACCGTCAATCCATGACTGGGATCGTATCAAGAAGAAGATTCTCTATGATGACGAGAGAGGGAGGCAGCACGGCGAAACAACGGCGAGACTGATATCACTCTGCGGAAAGAACTGCCTTGGCGGTTATCATTCGTTCTCGGTAAAGGTCAATGGCGATGTGGCTCCATGTCCGTTTATCGATGATATTATCATCGGAAACGCGCTTGCAGAAGGATTCTGGAATGTGTTCCTGCACAGGAACCGCAATGAACTCTATCGAGAGTTCATTTCTGTTCCTGAAGGGTGCAATTCATGTTCGTACCGCTCCGCCTGCTCCGGCGGCTGCCGCGCCGGACAGGATGGAGACTACTCGAAGAAGGACCCGCGATGTCTCGGTCCGTGGTGTGAGAAGCTCGATCATGACAAGCTCTTCGAGAAGATCCCGACCTTCTTCTGATCAAAGACAAGTACTGCAGAATGAGCCGATGACGCGAATTCCGGGGACACCCTCCTGAATCATTGACGTGTCGTGCTCCGGTCGTTAGACTCTGTGCATGTCAAGGTGTCCCCGGAACTCCGAACTCCCCGAACTCCAGCAGCCCGTATCGGCTTGGGAGACAGGTCATATGAAGATAACGTGGTGGGTACTCGTCGGCGTTGTGGTTCTCCTCGGTTCTGAGATGGCCATCGAGGCCCAGGACTCCTCTGCCCCAGCAAGAGCAACAATGCCACAGGCTGCGGCCTCTGCCCCAGCAACAAGCCCGGCTACGACCTCTGTGACCTCTACACCACAAGCGAAGCCCTCTGAACAGTGGTCAGTACTGACCGGTGGTAAAGAGCAGACTATTCGCCTTGGTTCGGTCTCCTCCGAATCACCCTACTTGATGAGCCTCGTACTGACTAATCGTGGTGCCGGTATTGAGGCTGCTGTTCTGAATCGTTTCTCCCGTGAGGAGGAGCGGCAGACCGGACCTTATCGGATTATCCAAATGTACGGCCCGCCCATGTCACATGGGACTGTCATTCCTTTTGCATCTGTGCGCTGTCACTTGAACGGCAAGCAGGTCGATCTGGAGCATCTGCCATGGCAACCCATGGGACTCCACATAGACGAGCACGGTGTAATGGGACGGTTCGAAGTCACGCTCGTACGAAAATATCCACATGATCCGCCTTATCGACCTTATCTGAGAATCAGTAAGACGTTTGATGTCCAGAAGAATGACTATCATTTCCGCGTGTCGGTCACTGCAGAAAACCTGAGCGACGGGCCGCTACGATTGACGCTGGTTGAGCGAGGGCCCATCGGCATTCCTCGATATGTTGGCACGTCGGACCGACGTGGCGTATGGGCTGGCTACCTTCAGGAAGACCGCAAGGAGGTCGTGCGTGTGAGGCGGCTATCACCGCAACAAGCAGTTGACCAGAGCATCGGCGGTTCGCGCACGTCGCCGCCTCTTGTTTGGGCGGGCCTCGCCAACAGGTACTTCGCATGCCTGGTTCACCATCGTGCTGCTGCCAATGACGATCTCCGGGGGGAAACGACCTATAACGTCACGATGCGTAGGTATGGACCGTGCCTGCCTACGGCGAGCGGGTTCGGAATCGAGTTCGAGCATGGTGAGTTCACCCTCGATCCGCACCAAAGGCTGACGCTATCCGCGGACGTCTATCTAGGTCCACTGGACGAAGATGGGTTCGCCGGTGCTCCCCTATCCTCTCCGCTTGGGTATCGCAACGTGTTCGATAGGCCGATATCAGAGCCGCGTATTGAATCGATGTTTGGATCGGAACTCCGGCCTTCCAGCTTCTGTCTATCGGATTTCTTGGGGCTTGTCATGGCCCGAGTGCTCTCCTCGATCCAGTGGATCGTTCCATCAGCAGTGTATGGCCCAGCCGTCGCAGTAGTCTTGATAGCCGTCGCCTTGAAGATCCTCTTGTGCTGGCCCTTTATGGCCAACGGGGCCAAAGCGATACGACATAATCGGCTTGCCCTGAACAACAGAACTGTCTCTGGTCAAGACCCTCGCCCCAGCAGGGCTCTATCAAACGTCATGCTCGCGATACACGGCGCAGTCATTGTGGGCATAATCGGGGCCGTCTCGCATGCCTTTGAGCTTCGGTCGGCCGGTCTCCCGATAGTCCATGGCGGCTGGATCAGCTTGCTGAGAGAGCCCGATACCCTGTTGCCGATGTTCGGTGAAGTGAGCGTTGGCTCGACGAGTTATCGCCTTGTGCTCCCCTCGGCAGACCTACACCTTCTACCGTTTCTCCTGGGAATAGTCGTCCTGTTTCGATTCCGGTACACATGTTCGCACTGGATTATGCTAGCTGTATTGACTGTTGTTCTCTCATACTTCCTCCCGAGCGCTGCATTGGTGTACCTGTTGACCGCAAATGCCATAGGGCTTCTGCAATTATGGCGCCTGGCTCGGGGGACAACGGGGCCAGTGGGACAACGGGGCCAGGAAC
Source organism: bacterium (assembly GCA_013203855.1). Taxonomy (GTDB): domain Bacteria; phylum Sumerlaeota; class Sumerlaeia; order UBA8349; family UBA8349; genus JABMPG01. The sequence continues at coordinate 2,529 of JABMPG010000757.1, read as the reverse complement.
CTCTGCTGAATTCAGAACAGCTATAACACTGTTTTATGGAAACCGTAGCGATCCTGTTTGGTCGCTGTTTTCATTATCTACTTCATCGAGGGGCGGCCGGGAAAGAGACGGCAAGGAGTGGGCTGACGTGGCGTGCGTTGTCGGCCAATGCATCCGCCGACGGGCTATTGCTCGTTGTAGTGGCGGGGCTGTCTGTCAGTGTCTGCCGTGTCCTTGTTTATGTCGCCTGCATGTTGCCCACTGACTACTTCTTCTTCCCCTGAGGGAACCTCGCCTCCCACAATGCCGACAACTGCTTCACCTTCTCGGGCATGGCGTCGGCGAGGTTGGTGATCTCGGTTTTCTCTTTGGTGATGTTGTGCAGTTCCCACTTGCCTCGACCCTCGCGGATGACTTTCCAGTCGCCTTTGATCACCGCGTGCGTTCCGCTGTGATTGAAGTAGTACGCTCGCTCGGGATCTTGCTTCCGGCCGGTAATCATCGGAACGAGGCTCGTGCCCTCATTGGGGTCGATCGGCTGGCCTTTGAACGTTTTGGGGTAGGTCGCTCCGCCCAGTTCGATGCACGTGGACATGATGTCCACCATGTGTCCCCGCTGACGGGTGATTGAGCCCTTGGGCTGCTTGAGCCCGTTGGGCCAGTGCATGATGCAGGGCACGCAGGAGCCGCCTTCGTGGACGTTGGACTTGTAGCGGCGCAGGGGCGTGTTCTGGGCATTGGCCCAGTTATGCCCCACGCTATGGAACGTATAAGGCCCGCCGGAGGGCACGTCGGGGTGGTCGCCCATACTGATCGTCTTGCCCTGCGCCTTGGCCCAGGCGATCACGTTGGTCGCCGTCCCCCAGCCGTTGCCGCTCAAATGCTCCGAGCACGCTCCGTTGTCGTTGGTGTAAATGATCAGCGTGTCGTCCAGGCGATTGGTGCGTTTCAGCGCCGCCACGATGCGTCCCACGGCCTGGTCCAGGTGATCTATCATCGCGGCGTAGACGGCCATGTTACGGATCCGCCATTCCTTGTGGTCGATCGTTTCCCAGTCCTGGACACGTTTTTCGGGTTCCGGCAGGGGCCAGCGTTTCTTGTCGATCAGGCCCATCTTGATCATTCGTTCGTACCGCGTGCGGCGCATGGTCTCCCAGCCCGTCTCGTAGCGTTTCAGGTACTTCTGGATCGTCTTCTCCGGCGCGTGCAGCGGCCAGTGGGCGGCGGTGAACGCCACATACTGGAAGAACGGCTTGTCGGACTTGGCGAACCGATCGATCTGCTTGACCGCCTCGGCGCCGATCTTGTCGGTGTAGTAGAAGTCCTTGCCGTCATGCTCGACGGGCTCGGTATCCCGCGTCAGCGTCATCGGCCGCCAGAACGACCCCGCGCCCGTTATCGTGCCATAGAAGGTATCGAAGCCCCGCTGGCGAGGCCCGTTGACCTTGCCCGTCTTGGACAGATGCCATTTCCCCACCATTCCCGTCTGGTAGCCGGCCGTCTTGAGCACTTCGGCGATGGTGACCTGCTTGTCGCGCAGCGAGTCGCTGTACCGCCCGCTCATCAGCGTCGCCCGAGTGGGCCAGCATCGCGCCGTGCCATAATACTCGGTGAACCTCACCCCCCCGCCGGCCAGCCCGTCGAGATTAGGCGTCTCGACCTCGCCGCCGTAGCAGCCCAGGTCGGAGAAGCCCATATCGTCGGACATCACCAGCACAATGTTAGGCCGGGCCGCCTTGGGCGCGGCCGCACCGAGGATACGCCCCCCCACCGTAAGAGTCACAGCACCCAGCGATAGCGTCTTCAGGAAATCGCGACGTTTCATAGTTGTTTTCTCCTCTTAATCGTCCAGATACGATAGTAGCTTTCTGTGGCGCGGATTACACGACGTTATCCGAATGAGGCCAAAAACTTTCTCAAATCCCTCTTGCTATCACCCTAACATCATGCTAACATTCCTTTCGGCATGGACGCCGCTGCTGGCGAATGACCTGGCATCTTCAGGTAGCCCGACCAGCCTTGTCGATGGGGACCAGTTCCCATGCAATCTCATAGTGGACCGCCGGACCTGAGCGACGACGCTGGGCGAGTCGACCCAACGGGCTCCGCCCCCAGCCGTTACGATAACAACACCGATAACACGAAAGGAGGCACCAGACGCCTGGCGATGTTCTATCTGGCCCACTGGCCCGACGACAGCCTGGCCGCCATTATCCCCACGCTTCGCCAATACGCCGTCATCCCGCAGGAATCGTAATGACACAGGCCCGCAAGGCTAATCGAGACGTTTCGACCCGATCGTACGGGGTCATCTGCCAGGGCAATCGCGTCTGAACATTTGCGGAAGAAACAACAGAAGAAGAGAAACACAGATAGTAACACTTCACTGACGTGCAACGATTCTCGGCGCCAGTAGCCCCGTTTACGGGGCTTCGCCCGCCGAAGCGAAGCGAAGGCGGGAATTAGGCCAGGGCTTTTAGCCCTGGTCAGACGATCGCGGCAACCCCCTCCCTCCTCCCCGCCCGCCTTCGGCGGGCGGGGAGGAGGGAG
>JABMPG010000756.1 GCA_013203855.1 bacterium | reverse complement strand
TTATGGGGCTGGAAGGCTCCCGCTGGAAGAAGGGGGAGACCTACTCCGTGGCGTGGCGGCTGCTGGCCTATCCGGGCGACTGGAGGGAAACCCTCGAGTACACCTCGGGAAGGATCATGGGGGTGAAGGACTACCGTCGCCCCGTCCGTATGTCCCTGACCAACGCGGTTCTGAACATGATCGACCTGATGAACGATGACCACGCGGGGGGATGGGACACCGATCTGAAGGGCTTCTATGATATCGAGACGCCCGGGATGGCGAAACAGGCCGCGCCTCTGGCCGTGTTGGAAGCGGCGATTCTGACGCGCGACCAAAGCCTGTTCGAACGTCGGGCGCTGCCGACCATTGAATTCACCCTCTCCCGCCACGCTTCCTCGATCGTGACGGGAGAGAAGGGCCAGATGACGGTCCCGTCTGTGTTCTACGGGTCTTCCTACTGGCAGGGGGTCCACTCCCTGCTGGGGGAGCTGAACCCTTGGCTGGAGGAGTTCATTCTGCCCAAGGGCGCGCCCTACACCAACACCAGTTTCAACACGGCCCCGGCCTGGACGGAGCGCCTGGCCGTGTGGCGCTACCGGCATGACGCGGAGGATCTCCAGAAGGCCGAGGACGAGGCGGATGCCTACGTGCGGGAGAAGATATTCGGTCGCCAGACCGTTCCAGTGGACTTCAAGAGTTTCTACAATTTCCTCTCCATCCCGACCTGGTGGCATCTCGTGGACCTCTATGAGGCGACGGGCGAGAGACGCTACCTCGACGCGGCGGAAGAGGGCGCCTTTCATTCCATCGCGGGGCAATGGTCCTTTCCGCCCATTCCCGATGGCATGGTGACCATCCAGCGCCAGGAAGACCTGGCACCCATAGATATGAAGTACGACGTGGAGAACTATCGCGCCGGTAAGCCCTTTCGGCTCGGGTATCCCCGCCAGAAGGGGAATCCTCCCGAGACACGGGTCCCGGCGTGGGAGGTGTCCGCGGTCGGTCTCAGCCTGGAAAACACGTGGACCCATTTTCCCAGCAGCGGCCACATGAGTTATATCCGGATGCTCAACTGGACGCCCTACCTCGTGCGCCTCTATGGACACACGGGGCGGGACATCTATCTGTCTTACGCTCGGAACGGGGTCATCGGACGCATGGCCAACTACCCGGGATACACGGCCAAGTGTTACACCAACCTGGACCAGAATCCGCGCTATCCCTACGTCGGGCCCGATCTGACCCAGCTTTTCTGTCATCACATCGCGCCCCAGTTGGCCTTCACGATCGACTTCCTGGTGGCCCAGGCGGAGCAGCGTTCCGGCGGACGCGTTCATTTTCCCTATTCCGTCCAGAAGAACTACGCGTGGTTCGCCAACCATATCTATGGCATGGAAAAGGGATCGATCTTCGGCGAGCCGGACGCCCGGCTCTGGCTCGACAGGAACCTGGTAAAACTGAACACGCCCGATGTGGACTGGCTGGCAGCCCGGGGGCCGAATCGCTTCTGGCTCATTCTCATGAGCCAGTCCGATCAACCACTGGAGGTTACACCAGAGTTGAACAGTGACCAGATTGGCATCGAGGCAGGAAAGCCGTGGCGGCGTTACACCAATGTCGATGACAGATCGGCCCAGATGGACACGGGCACGAGGGTGTCCATCCCGCCAAAAGGCCTGGTGGCCCTGTCCATTCCGACTTCTCGGGACGACGTCTTCCGGGATCTCCCGCGTCTGAAAGAGGGGCACATGAAGGAAGCCCTTCTCGAGCCATGGAACGATCTTCATGCCTTCCGAATCCGTTCGCCTTTCGGGAAAGACAGATTGTACGTCGTCTCGACGGCGGATCCCATCGACGGTGGGCGCATGACGCTCGAAGTCGCCGGTTCCGAGGCCTTGACGGACGATCTGTTTCCTTATGAAATCAGCTTCACGTCCATCGAGCCGGGGTCACCCGCGGCGATAACAGTCCGGTTGGAGAATCCGGACGCGGAGGCCCAAATCGTTCGTTTCTCCCTCGACGGGAGATGACCGGAACAGGTCGAGGGACTTGCGTGATCCGCACGGGCAATGGCGGCCGGACATAGGCCGTTGGCTCGCGCGGTCCCACCCCTCCAGGAAACACATTCGGGGCAAACCGCGACAACAGGAGGACAGACATGCCGCTTTACGAATCCCGCACCCACGCAGAGAACCGAATCACCATCCGTGAGGAATGGCGCGACGCCCTGCTGATCGGACCCCAGACGGTGGTGAATCATATCCTCGACTGCATCACCCGCCGCGCCGATCCCGGCCGTCCCCTGCTTCTCGCCCTCGACGGCTGGTATGGAATCGATTGGCCCGCCATCACCGACGCCATCGCGAGTGCCGCCAGGAAATCCGGTCTGGCGATCACCTTTCGCCCCGTCCGCGCCATTTTCAAGAGCCATGAGAAAATCGCCTCTTACAAGCGCCCTTTCACCGAAACGGGTGATCCCGGATTCGGCGTGGTCAATACCCAAGGACATATCGCCGATCTGATGGATCCCGCCGCACTGGAGGGGCTTCGCGCCGAAATGGGGGCGGCTCACGGCAAGCCCTCGGACGGGGCCATCGTCGTCTATGGCGCCGGCGCGTCCATTCCGGAGCTGAGTGAACTGTACGACCTGCGCTTCTACTTCGACAAGACCCGTCAACCCATCCTGTGGGAGATGTGGGAAGGGAGTCTCATCCCCTTCGGCTGGGATCGACCCAAACCCCGGTACGGTTGGAAAGAGTATTACTACTGCGACTACTACCTGCTGGAAAGACAGAAGGATTTCGCCCTGACCCGAATGGATTACTGGGTGGAGGGGATATCGTTTTCCGGACTGAAGGCGCTCCCCCGCGAGGCATATGACGGGATCATGCAAACCTTGGTGGCCCATCCCATCAAGCAAGTCCCCATCTTTCAACCCGGCCCCTGGGGCGCTTACCGCTACAAGGATATCGGCGGCCATTTCGACGTGCCCGGGCTCGAGTGCAACGCCTGGAACGAGCTGGCCGGTCCCGAGCTCAGCATGCTCATCGATATCGGGCGCGAAGAGATGCTCAACATGCCGACCCTGAACCTCTATCAGTACGCCGACCAGTGGCTAGGAAGGCACATCGCCGAAACCTACCCCGGCCTCTTCCCCATGGACGTCTGGCTCGACGACGGGTATTTCCCGAAGCCGGAACCCGCCGAGAGGATTAGCATGCCCATCCACAACCATCCGAGCACGGACTACGTGAAACGGCATTTCAGTGAGCCTCTCGGACGCTACGAAACCTACTACATTGCCGAGGCCTACGAGGGAGCGAGTACCTGGATGGGCTACACGGACGGTGCCGACATGGAGGAATGGGAGCGCCGCTGCCGTGAGTCCAATAACCTCAAGGAAATCCCCAACTGGAAGGAGTTCGTCGCCCGATGGGAGACAAACGTTGGGGACCTCTTCCTGATCCCGCCCGGTACCGTCCATGCCCACGGCGGAAACCAGATGGTGCTCGAGATGGACACTTGCCCAAGCATCGCCGCCACCGAGTACTCCTTTTTTACCTATGATTTCGCCCGGCCGAGCTGGGACGACACCACGAAGACCATGACCGGCAAACCGTGCAACATGCACCTCGACCACAGCTTCGACAACGACAAGTTTGTCCGCGAGGACTACGCCAAGGAACACCTGTGCGCCAGGCCCAAGGTTATCCGCTGGACCCAAGAGTACCAGTTCGACCGGTATTCGTCTGACCCGAGAATGCCGTTCGAGATCGAGCGCTACCATTTCGAGACCCGCGCCGACGCCGACACCGGGGGCAGGTTCATGCACATCGTGACGC
>JABMPG010000755.1 GCA_013203855.1 bacterium | reverse complement strand
GTCCCAGAAAACGGTACCCGTACAGCGACGCAACCAGAATCCCCACGGCTGCCACCCAGCGCAGCATAACCAGCCACCCCAGCCGTGCGTACAACTCGCGCTGCTGAAGACTCAAATCGGAGTCCGGGGCTCCAGGATACGCCAAGAGAAACTCCTCACGAGGTGGCAATGGTTCAACTCCAGCTGGCTGCGGGGTTGCGGGCACAGAACCCCACAAACGGGCTTGTTTGGCAGCCGATTCATGCTCTCCCACCAGCCGCGATATTCATGGGACAACAGATTCACAACCAACCACTTGTTTTGCTCGGATCTGTTTTATCATCCCCGCCGGGTGTGGGTCAACCGAAACCATCTTCGCCCGTTGGAAGCCCCGGGCCTGCTATTCGGATGCGGGGAGACTTGCCCCGCGCCCCGTTCCGTCCTATATTGAAAGAGAAGAAGCAGGCCCATCCCCGCCACCGAAGTGGCCCCATGTCCATCAATCTAACCGAAACGTCCACCGAAGAGAAGGAAAGTCCATCCCGGCAAAGGTATCGCCCTCTGCTGTTCATGATCACCCTCGGGATTATCTACGTCATCGTCTCCGCCACCATGGGACGCATGCTCGAAACCAGCAGCGCCCGATTCGACCTGATGGGAACCGTGGTCGAGATCACCGTCACCGCCCCCCGCCGCCAGCGTCCGGAGAAAATGATCCGCGCCGCCCGGGAGCGCATGGAACAGATCGACCGGCTCCTGAGTTCCTACAAGCCCGACAGTGTCGTGTCGCGCCTCAACGCCCTGCCTCCCGGCACGCCCCTGCAACTGAAAGACTCGGAAATAGGGGCGCTGGACGTATTCGAGAACGCCCGGCGAATGTCGGAACTGACCGACGGGGCCTTCGATATTACTTTCGCCTCAGCCGGCCGATACTGGCGCTTCGACCCCCTTGACCCGCGTCTCCCCACCCCGGAAGAGATGGGAAAGGCGGTGAAAGCCATCAATTACCACAACGTGGTGATCGATCGGGAAGCCAGAACCCTGACCCTGCTGGGAGAAGGAACGCAAGTGGGCCTTGGAGGCATCGCGAAAGGGACGGCGATCGACCGCGCAGCCGCATATCTCCACGAACGGGGCGCATTCGGCGCGATGGTCAACGCCGGCGGGGACATCTACGCCTTCGGCTATCGCGGAAAGGAGCCCGAACCAAGCAGCGAAGAGCTCCGGAATCGGCCATGGAAAATCGCCCTCAGAGACCCGCGCCAGACTAGGCGCATCCTCCCGCCAGAGGGAGTGCCCCTCGAAGGAAACATGGCCGTCGTCACATCGGGCGACTATGAACGCATGTTCGTAATCGACGGCAAACGCTACCACCACATTCTCAACCCTCGGACCGGACAGCCCGCCCAAGGCCTCATCAGCGTGACCGTTTTCGTTTCCGCCAAAGATTTCAGCCCCAACCTCGCCGAATTCGCAGACGGCCTTTCCACCGCCCTTTTCGTCATGGGAACCGACGAGGCCCCCGCCCTCGCAGCCAGATTCGCCAATGTCGAAGCAATCTTCATCACCAGCAACGAAGAAATGCTCGCTACTCCCGGCGCTCCAGAAGCGATCGTTAAGGCCTACCACGAGAGGCAAGCCCCTCAAGATACACCCGAACCCGAAGCCCCTCCCGAATAACCGGAATCCTGGGCGGTTGCCATTCCCGAATTCTCCCGGTATAGTCCTTGCGCTGACAATTTGGTCCCGGGAGCCATAGCCGGATGCTGCAACTCGACACGAGCCTTTTTCTCTTCATCAACCACCTTCACCACCCCATTCTGGACTGGTTCTTCCGAACCATCACCGATATAGGGAACTTCCGAATCCCGATCGCTCTGCTGGCGGCTCTGATCGTCTGGAAAGGCAATTCCCGACATCGCATCCTCCTTCTCCTCATCGTCGCCGCCGTGGGACTGAGCGACATGCTCGGACAGGATATCAAAGAACTGGTCCGACGCCCCCGGCCCTATCTGGCCCTCGACAATTTCCGGTTCCCGACCGGCTACTTCACCGAATCCAAGTCCTTCGCCTTTCCCTCCAATCACGCGTCTAACGTATTCGCCGCCGCAGCCGCAATCGCCTGTTTCTTCTGGAAACGCAAATGGATCGGCGCCGTCGCTCTCTTCCTTGCGGCCCTCGTGGGATGGTCGCGAATCTACGTCGGCGTCCACTATCCCCTCGATGTGGCGGGCGGGGCATTGCTCGGCGTCACCTGCGGAACGGGACTCTTCCTTCTCGAACGACGGTTCCCTCTCATCGACCGACGCCCTGCCCGCCTCGCGCCGAACTGGACCGGACTCCTTATTTTCGTCCTCCTTTTCGTCACGGCTTACCGGTTCTCCGCGATCGTCGATCCCGACAATCTCCTCTGCGCCGAGGAAGCCCAATACTGGGATTGGTCACGCAATCTGGATTGGAGCTACTACAGCAAGCCCCCCCTCATCGCGGCCTTCATCCGCGCCGGAACTGTCCTCTTCGGCCAGAACGAGTTCGGAGTCCGCATCGGCGCCCTCACCGCCACGCTCCTGCTCGCCGCCGTCACTTGGCTCTTCGTCCGGGACCTCTTCGGATCGAAACGAGTGACGTTTTTCGTTCTCCTCCTCATGTGCGTCATCCCCCTCTTCGACATCGGGGCGATCATCCACACGACCGACACCCCCCTCATGCTCTTCTGGGGCCTGGCCCTCTACACCTTCTATCGCGGTATTTTCCGCGGCGAAAACCTGTCCTGGCTGCTGGCCGGAGTCTTCCTCGGACTCGGATTCCTCAGCAAGTACGCCATGATCTACCTGCCCTTCTGCCTCCTGCTCTACCTCCTCGTAACCCCTGCCCATCGTCGATGGCTCCGCAGGCCCCAGCCCTACCTGGCGGGCCTGATCGGCCTTCTTCTCTTCACGCCCGTATTCATCTGGAACATCCGCGAGAACTTCGTGGCCTTCCGTCACGTGGCGGGACAGGCAACCACCAAGTCCGGCATGAGCTTCTGCCCGGGATGCTTCCTCGAGTTCCTCGGCTCCCAGTTCGGTGTGATCTCGCCGATCATCTTCGCCGGCATGCTCGTGGCCGCCTGGATGGCCTTTCGCGGGAAATCCGACGCTCCGGTTTCGGTCCGCGATAACCGGGTGCGCTTCCTGCTCTGCACCTCCATCCCCATTTTCCTCCTCCTGCTGACCAAGAGCCTGCTCGGAAAGGTCCAGGCCAACTGGGCCGCCCCGGCCTATTACTCCTGGACTATTCTCGTCGTCTATATATTCGACCGGTGGTACGAAAAGCGCCCCCGGCCGATCGCGATATGGGCCGCTCTCGGCATCGCCATCGCCCTGGCGATATCTCTGTTCATCCACGAGCCCGGACCGATTCGCGACAAGAATACGGTGCGGTTTCTCCAGTCGGTGGGAGTCGAAGAACCGCACAAGCTCGACCCCACCTGGAGGCTTCAGGGATGGGATGATCTGGGCGAGGCCGTGGGCCACCTCCGCGACTCTATGCCTAGGCCAGACAACACCTTCATCTTCACCGACGAGTACCAGGAAGCCGCCCTCCTCGCCTTCTACACCGAAGGCAATCCGCGCACCTACAACGTCAACTACGGCCGCCGTATGAACCAATACGACCTTTGGCCAGGACCCGAGGAACGGCCCGTCGGCTCGGACGCGGTTTTCGTGACGGAAAAGGACAAGAAAGGGAAATGGCGCAAGCGCGTGGAAAAGGCCTCCCGCTCCTTCATCCGTATGGACGAGCCCCTCATCGTTGACCTCACCCTCAAGAAACGCGTCTACCACACCTATGTCATCGTCGCACTCTACGACTTCGCTGGCACCGTCGTCAGCGAGGCCGAGACCAGCAACTTCTGAGGGTTCATCTCATGCGTCTCGTTTCCTGGAACGTCAACGGCATCCGCGCCATTCTCAAAAAGGGCTTTCCCGATTTTGTCCAAAGTTGCGACGCCGACATCATCTGCCTTCAGGAAATCAAGGCCCGGCCTGAACAGGTCGAAATGGCGCTTGATGGCTACCACGCTTGGTGGAATCCCGCCATCCGGCCCGGCTATTCCGGCGTCGCGACCCTCTCCCGGATCGCGCCACTGTCTGTACGACTTGGCATGGACAGCGATGAACACGACCGCGAAGGACGCGTCCTCACGCTCGAATTCGACGGGTTCTTTCTCGTAAACGTCTACACCCCCAACGCCGGACGGGATCTCAGACGGCTCGAATACCGCACGCAAAAATGGGACACGCTGTTCCTCAACTTTCTCCGAGATCTGGAACGCGATAAACCGGTCGTTTTCTGCGGCGACCTGAACGTGGCCCACCGCGAAATCGACCTCGCCCATCCCGCAAACAACCGACGCAACGCCGGATTTACCGATGAGGAAAGAGCCGGGTTCGACCACATCGTCCAGGCGGGCTTCATCGACACCTTCCGCGAATTCCACCAGGAAGGTGGCCACTACACCTGGTGGAGCTACGTCACGCGGGCGCGAGAAAGAAACGTGGGCTGGCGCATCGACTACTTCTGCATTTCCCCGGCCCTCCGCCCCCGCCTCCGAAACGCCGCTATTCTTCCGGAGACGATGGGTTCCGATCACTGTCCGGTGATGATTGAATTGACCTGACCGCCTTGGTTCCCTGCCCCGGCGCCCCCTCGTAAAACGCGGGAGGCGTCTGCGCCAGCCGATAGACAATCAGCGACAACACAACGATCATCCCGATCAGCGAGATGACCAAAACCCGCAACCAGCGGACCCGCCGCTGGCCCGTCTTCTTTGTGAAAGCCGGCACCAGGTCCCGTCTCTGCTTCCGAGAACCCTCGGGCAATCCCGGGATACGCGTGAATAACTCGCCCAATCCGCCCGTGATTCGCATCCGCGTATTGATGGCCCACCCCGATGCCTCCAGAAGAGTCGTCAGATCCCGTCGACGCAACTTCCACCACGAAATCGCCAAGCTGGGCCCCATGAGCACCAGCAGAATTCCCATAGTCACAAAAATCACGTGTTGCCATTCCACTGCTGAAAGCGCCTTGGTGATATACGCGAAAGCCGACCCCAAAGCCGCAACGCCGATGCTCCCCGCGAGAAGAATATCCCGCGTGGCAGTCGTGTTCTGCGGACTGGTC
>JABMPG010000754.1 GCA_013203855.1 bacterium | reverse complement strand
GACCCGCCTTGTCCCTCCCGAACATGCTCGTGATCCGCAGCGTGATCGGAACGAAGAAGACGGTCGTTTTCGTCAGTCTGGTGATTGTGATGGCGACGGTCGCAGGATTGATCTACGGGAGTTTGTTTTGATAGTCAGGTCGAAAAGGAGGAGGAGATGAAAAAGATTCAGATCCTGGGTAGTGGCTGCCCGAAATGTCAGGAACTCCACAAGCGCGTTCTGGCCGCGGTGGAAAACGCGGGGGGCGGGTACGAGGTGGAGAAAGTCGAAGAGATCATCGAGATCGCCCGATTTGGCGTGATGATGACGCCTGCCCTGGTGATCGACGGCGACGTCAAAACCGTCGGGAAGGTGCCGAGCGTGGAGGAGATTCAGGAGCAGTTGAAGTGATTGCCTATATGAAGGAAAAGGAGATTCATCATGTCTGATCAGGAAAAGTGCGCGTGTTGTGCTGCCCCGAAATTGATCTTTGCCTGCTCCGGCGGGGCGGACGTGGGAGCCGTATCGGACCAGGCTGCACGGAAGATGACCCTGAAAGGCGTCGGCAAGATGTTCTGCCTGGCCGGTATCGGTGGAAAAATCAGCGGCATTCTGAAAACGACGGAGGCCGCGGCCAGCGTCCTTGTCATCGACGGCTGCCCCATCGACTGCGCCAAGTCGAGCATGGAGCAGGCCGGCTTCAAGGACTTCACCCACCTGCGGGTCACCGATCTCGGCTTTGAAAAGGGCAAGACCGCTATCGATGACGAAACGATATCGCGGGTAGTCCAGGCGGGGGCCGACCGGCTGAAACCGTGAACGCGGCCGGGGCCTTTACACGGAAAGGGAGTTTGTGATGATTAACCAACCAAGACAGGCGGCGAAGAGCGCGCTGTTGAAGCGCATCCTCATTGCAGGGATCTTCCTCGTCGCAGCCGGGACCGTTCTGGCGCTCAAGTATCTGCCATCGGACAAGGCGCCGGTGGTGCCCGTTGTGGCGATATCCGTCGAAAAACCCATGGAATGCCCGCTTCCCGCGGAAGAGCCGCCGCCACTGCCCCAACTGGTCGAAGTGGGGTCGAAGGTCTGCGTCGCGTGCAAGATGATGATGCCCATCATCGATGGCCTTCGCTCGGCCAATGAGGGAAAGCTCGAGGTCGTCTTCGTCGACGTTCGCGAAGAGACCAACGCCCCCTCCCTGTACAATGTCTTCGTCATACCGACGCAGATCTTCTACGCCGCCGATGGCCAGGAATTGTTCCGGCACGAAGGGTTCTACTCCACCGAGGAAATCCTCGCCAAATGGAAGGAGTTCGGGATCGAACTCGACAGTTCGGAGAAGACATCCGGCGCCGCAGACGAGTCCTGACACGATCATGGCCGACTTGCTTGCCCTGCTCAATCGCGGTCTTGAGGCCGGACTGGGTCTGGGCTTGGCCGCTTCTCTGGTCTGGGGCGTACTGAGCGTCGCCCTGAGCCCCTGCCACCTGTCTAGTATTCCCCTCATCGTCGGGTTCTTGAGCGGACACGACCGGACACGCCGGGGGGAGGCATTCCTGCTTTCCCTGCTCTTTTCCCTGGGGATCTTCCTGACAATCCTGCTGTTCGGGGCCGTGACGGCGGGGCTGGGCCGAATGGCCGGAGACATCGGGCCGGCGGGTTACTATCTGCTTGCGCTACTGCTTGCCGTGATGGGGCTATACCTCCTGGATGTCATCCCGCTGCCCCAGTTTGCGGGGAATCTGGCACGATTCAGTCGCCGGGGCCCTCTTTCCGCGATTCTGCTTGGCGTTCTGTTCGGGATAGCGCTGGGGCCGTGCACCTTTGCCTTCATGGCGCCCGTTCTGGGAATCGCTTTCGGAGCCGCGTCGAGCCGCCCGTATGAGGCATTCCTTCTCGTATCGGCCTATGGCGTGGGGCACTGCCTGCTGATTGTGCTGGCGGGGGCAAGCATCGATGGGGTGCAGCGTTACCTGAACTGGAACAGCAAATCAAAAGGGACGATCCGGATGCGTCAGGCCTGCGGGGCGCTCCTTCTGGTTTTCTCGCTGCTCACGCTACATGCCGCGCCAGCCCTGTAAAAACGTCCAAGAGTCTTGAGTAGGGAGTTTGGAGCTGCCGTTCGATATCCAAGCCACGGTCCCGGCGCTCAAGCGCTGAAAAACGGCGATTACTCGTGCCGAAGCGCCTCGATCGGGTCCATCTGGGCCGCGCGGCGGGCCGGATAGATGCCGAAGACCAGACCGACCGCGACCGACACGCTGAAGGCAATAATGAAGGAGAAAGCAGTCAGGACGGTCTTTACGTCCGTGAAAAGCGTGATTATTTTCGGGATCGCTGCTCCGACCAGAAGCCCGATACAGCCGCCTGCGATGGAAAGAATAAGAGTCTCGACAAGGAACTGAACGACGATATCGCGCCGGCGCGCGCCCAGGGCCCGCCGGATGCCGATCTCGCGCGTTCGTTCCGAAACAGTGGCCAGCATGATATTCATGATGCCGATGCCGCCCACAACCAGAGAAATAGCGGCGATCGAGCCCAGGACGATATTGAACAACCGTCGGGTTTCCTGCGTCTGACGGATCAGTTGCAGCGGCACCACGATCTCATAGTCCTTGCGTTTGTGCTGAGAGGCGAGCATGTCCCGGACACCCTCGCTGGAGGCCATCACGTTGTCCTGGTTGTCGATGGTAAGGATCACCTGATGCAGTTCAACCTTCTCAAAGGTGGCCGATCCGGAGCCGAACTTGACGAAAGTGTCGCCATTGCGCTGGCGATAGGTGGTGAGCGGAATATAGACGTTCTGGTTCTCACCCACGAACCACAGCGGCTTGTTCTCGAAATCGGGCGTGCTGTAGACGTCGCCCATAATGCCGATCACGCGATAGACTTCGGAATCGATCCGCAGATTCTTCCCGATAGGGTCGTGCGCCGCGAAAAGAGAGCGCGCGAGCCGGGCGCCGATCACGCAGACCGGCGCGCCGGCGTCCATGTCCATCCGCGTGAAGAAGCGCCCCGTCAACATGCGGTGATTGGAGACTTGAGGGTACCAGGGAACGGTCGCGACCACCTCGGTATCGGTTTTCCGATCAAGGAAGCGCACCTCGTAATTGACGAGTTTGAGAGGCGTGCTAGCCTTGAGGTGGGGCAGAAACTGAGGAAAGCGCCGCAGGTCGTCATAGGTCAGACCGTAGGTGGCCATGCGGGCGCCCTGAGACTGACCGCCGGACAACTGTTCCTCGGGCAGTTTGACGCCCTTGATCAAAATGTTATCGCTGCCCAGGCGCCGCAACTGTTCCTGGATCTCCTGGCTGGCACCCTCGCCCACGCTCAGCATCGCCACCACCGAACAGACTCCGAAAATGATGCCGAGAACGGTCAAACTCGCGCGGGCTTTGTGCTGGCGCAGGCTCTTGATTCCCATTCGGGTGATGCGGGCGACCCGGATTGCCTTCATGCGTGCTTTCCCTCCACCCCGACGGTTCTCTGCTGCATTCTGGCCTGTTTCCAGTCGTTTTCACGCCGCACGAAATTCTCGACAATGCGACCGTCGATGAGCCTGACTACACGGTGGGCCCGCGCCGCGATGTTCTCGTCATGGGTGACCATAATGATAGTCTTTCCCTCGGTGTTCAGCGCGTCCAGCACGTCGAGGATTT
>JABMPG010000753.1 GCA_013203855.1 bacterium | reverse complement strand
GATCGGCGCTTATCCAAGCCTGGTGGAGTTGCCCGGCGGGCGGATCGTGTGTGTCTACTATGAAGAAGGCGCTGGCTCGAACGTGCGGTGCGTCCACCTGCGCGTGCCGGAAAAAGGCATCGAGGTCTTGCTCCCCGAGCCGATTGATTGACACAGTCCTATCGCGCGTAACTAGCGTTCGTGCCCTCAAACTCAAGCAGAAAATTGTCGACAGCCTGAATCGTTTCGTCGGACAGATCGCTTTCTCCTGCTTTCAGGCAGTCGAGGAGCTGCTTATGATTGCTGGGCCCGAGGAGGATATTGCTGACCTTCCCCTTCTGCCGGATCCAGTTCAGAGTCAGGTGCGTGAGACTCACCCCCCCGCTCCGCGCGATCTCCAGAAGCCCATTCATCCCCTCGAACATCCGCTCCGACCAGTAGCGTTTCCGATACATCTCGTTGTCGATGAACCGCGCGCCCTTGTCCTCATCGTCCAGGTCGGCGTACTTGCCGGTCAGGAGGCCGCCGGCGAGAGGATTGTAGACAGTCAGGTACATCCCGTGCTTCCGGGCGAAGGAAACGTACTCGCACTCGATCTGCCGCAGGAGCGGATTATAGATCATCTGGGAGATGACCGGACAGGGCCATCCGTTCTTCTCGCAGAGGTTGAGGATATCGAGGGATTGCCAAGCGCTATAGTTGGAGATTCCGAAAGCGCGGGCCTTGCCGGCACCGATGACTTCGCCCATCGCCGCCAGCGAGATTTCGATAGGGACGACATAGTCGGGCCGGTGGAAGTAATAGATATCAACGTAATCGGTCTGCATCCGCCCCAGCGACTGGTCGATGACACGACGGATCGATTCAGGCGAAAGGCCTTCTTCCTCACCCGCCCCGTCTTTCCCATATCCAACCTTGGTGGTGACGACGAAGCGGTCGCGGCGGCCTTTCATGGCCTCGCCCATGAGTTCTTCAGATTTGCCGTTCTGGTAAGCGCTCGCCGCATCGAAGAAATTCAGCCCGTTCTCGAGCGCGGCGTCGACGGTCCGCATGGTCTCATCCCGGTCGGACCGGCCTCCGAACATCATAGTCCCGATGGAGGTGAAGGGGACTTCCAGATCAGTCCGCGGGATGCGGGTCTTGTTCGAAAAAGGGTTCGGCATTCGTTTCTCCTCGATAGAGGTTTGGTGACAGCGTCTATATAAGGATCCGCACCGCGAGGCGGGTTGGCAAGCGAAACCCGTGGGTGAAAAAGCCGGTAGCCACTCGGAATCGTCTCGCAGTGCCCTGAAAATCTGCCGGCAACGGCCATCCTCACGGATTCATTCACGTCAATCCGCGGTTCTATTCCAGGTTCGCTCAACCCTTGCCGCCGGGCTGAACAATCTCGCCCTCCGTAAAACTGAAGTAAGAATCGCGACCGATGATCACGTGGTCCAGGACGCGGATCTGGAGCAGGTTGGCGGCTTCTTCGAGTCGTTGAGTGATGTGATAGTCGTCGCGGCTCGGTTCCGGATTGCCGCTCGGGTGGTTGTGGATGAAGATGACGGCCGCCGCCGAAGCGCGGATCGCCGCCTTGAAAACCTCTCGGGGATGCACGATCGACGCGTCCAGTCCCCCGCGCGAGACGACCTCCTCGCGGATCACCTCATTCTTGTTGTTAAGCATGAGAAGGATAAACTCCTCCTGCTTGACGCGGCTGAATCGCGCCTGATAGTAGGAGAAAACTTCGTCGCTGGATTCGATGCTGTCCCCCGGTTTGAGGGATCGCAAGGTCTGGCGTCGTCCCAGTTCGAAGACGGCCTTGAGCTCAACCGCCTTCATCGGGCCAATCCCAGGAAGGGACATAAGCTCTTCAAGGGAGGCGTCTTCGATCCCCTGAAGCGTCTCGAAACGCTCGAGAAGTCGACGGGCGAGATCCATGACATTCATGCGCCCAGTCCCGGTGCGAAGAATGATAGCAAGGAGCTCGGTATCCTCTAGATCATGAGCGCCATGCTGGAGGAGACGCTCCCGGGGCCGGTCGGTGGGGCGCCATTGCTTGACCGAAAGGGGAACATCGCCATTCTGGCGGGGGCGACGATAGCGGTAGTAGTTGCAGTAGGTCTGGAGGTCGCAACGGTCGCAGAGAGGCTTGCGCCCGCAGAGGGCGGTCTTCGGAGAGAGACCGGGCAGGGCACCGGTGAAGGCACGCACCCAAAGGTTGAACTCGCGGATCGTGCGGTTGATCGTGTGAGCAGCGTCCTCGGCTTTGCGGCAGGCGTCCAGACGGACCTGAGAAGAGTTCCCGGAGGTGGGGATGAGACCCAGGCGGAAGAGGAAGTTCTGGGCCGGATTGTCAGGGACGAAGACCGGCCAGCCGACCCCGCTCAGGAATCGGTAGGCGTTCAGTTCGGACAGGCAGGGAGCCTTTTCACGCAGCCATTCAAGCCGCCCGGGGAAATGTTCCCGCCCGATCAGTTCCCGCTCAAAAACCTCTCCGAAGAGGACAGGATCGCCGCCGGCACTTTTCTCACCTTCCATTTCGCGGAAGTTGCCCAGGGAAAGACGCAGGTTTTCTTTCTGGCGGACGCCCAGCGGCCTTTCCAGTATCCCGCCCTCCTCGCGGATCACAAGCCGCTGCTCAAAGTATTCCGTGGGAGTTCGTTCATCGAGATCGAGGATAATCTTCCGGATCCGGCGTCTCCCCTCGGCGGCATGGTCGTCGAGGCCGGAGACCAGGGCTACGAGGCGGGTGAGAAACCAGGCAAGGTTGCGGCTGCGATAGTCCGGGGCGCGCTCCAACTCGACCCGTTGCTCGAAGTCCGGCTCGGATTGCATCAGGTGCCGGTGCAGGCGCTCGAAGCAGTCGACAAGTTGGATGCTGTCCATCATGCTTCCGCGATGCGCGATTGCTCGGGAGTGGGCGGGAATTCGGGCGTCTTGAACTCCGGAACGATCCGCCTGAGTTCGCGGACGATGCCCTCGCTATCCTGGTCGAGGATCAGGCTATCCAGGCGCTGGAGCCACTTCTTGACGGTGTCCACGTCGGGGATCTCGACTCGCGTCGCAAAAATCTTGTGATGGGAGGTGGGGCAGAGGTCTTCGCCGTGCGTAAGGAGTTCCTCGATAAGCTTCTCTCCGGGGCGCAGGCCGGTGAACTGGATGTCGATGTCGACATCCGGTTCATACCCGGAGAGGGTGATCATACGCCGCGCGAGCTCGGCGATTCTGACCGGTTCACCCATATCGAGGAGGAAGAGCTGGCCGTTATCCCCGAGGAAGCCGGCCTGCAAGACAAGGTTGACGGCCTCGGGGATAGTCATGAAAAAGCGTTCGACCTCAGGGTGAGTAACGGTAACGGGCCCCCCCGCCGCGATCTGGCGGCGGAAGAGCGGGACAACCGAGCCACGACTGCCAAGGACATTGCCGAAACGCACCGCAACGAAGCTAGTGGTGGACCCGTGGCTGAGAGAGGACACGATCATTTCGGCCACGCGTTTGCTCGCACCCATCACACTGCTGGGGCGGACCGCCTTATCGGTCGAGATCAGGATGAACCGCTTGACCTCGTATCGCTTGGAGAAAAAAGCGATGTTGAAGGTGCCGAAGACGTTGTTCTTGACCGCCTCTGACGGGTGCATCTCCATCAACGGCACATGTTTATGCGCCGCAGCGTGAAAGACGACCGTGGGGCGATACCGGCTGAAAATGGCCTCCATGCGCTCCACATCCTGAATGTCGGCGATGATCAGCGCGATGTTGCCGTTGCGGTACCGAAGACCGAGCTCGGTGGCGATCTCGTAGATGCTGTTTTCGCCACGACCCAGCAGGAGCAGCTGGCCCGGCTCTCCCCGCATGATCTGCCGGCACAGCTCCGAGCCGATAGAGCCGCCCGCGCCCGTCACAAGGACAACTTCATCGCGCAGATAGTTCATGTCCTCGCTCAGGTTCATCTCCACAGGTTCGCGCCCGAGAAGATCCTCGATGTCCACCGGACGGATCTGAGTGATCGAGACACGTTCGGCCATAACATCACCCACAGAGGGGGCGATCTTGAAGCCAACATGGGCCTTCTCGCAGATTTCGACGATCCGGTTCAGAAAACGCAGAGACGGCTTGGGGGTCGCCACGAGGACTTCAGACACGCGCTGACTCACCACGAGCTCGGGCAACTTCTCAATGCCACCGTAAACCGTGAGGCCATGGATGCGTTTCCCCCAGATGGATTCGTTTTCGTCCACGAAACCCACCGGCTGGTAACCGATCTGGGGGTTCTGAAGAAAACTGCGGGCCGCCATTTCGCCCACGTCTCCAGCCCCAATGATAAGCACGTTGTGAAT
>JABMPG010000752.1 GCA_013203855.1 bacterium | reverse complement strand
CTCTTGCATTGCCTCAAATCTTAGGGTTGCACCCGGGCTAAGGCGTCAAAGGCGGCGCCTTTTTCATAATCCATGAAATGCCGCAAAACATTGCGGCATTTGCGTCAAATTCCACAAAAAGAAATTGCCGAGAATTGAACTTTTCATTTGCTTTTGTTCCCATTCCTGCTTCAAATGGAAAGCACTTGAGCCGACTCGGCCGTAGTACATCAGACTGGAGCCTGAGACAACATTAAGGATACTTTTGTCTGTGAACCCTGAAACAGCGGAAGCAGCGGCCTACTGGCCCATTCTCGTCTACCTCGTCTGCGTCATCGCCACCATCATCGGGATGCTGGGGATGTCCTTTTTCCTGGGGCAGCGCCACCACGACCGCCAGATGGGCGAGGTCTACGAATCGGGTGTCCCTCCCACCGGCCCGGCCCGGGTCCGATTCTCCGTCAAGTTCTACATGATCGCCGTTCTCTTTGTCATCTTCGACCTGGAGGTGGCATTTCTCATCGCCTGGGCGGTCGCCCTCCGCGAAGTCGGCTGGAGCGGCTACATCGGCGCGATGGTCTTCATCGGAATCCTCACCGTGGCGCTGATATATGAGTGGCGTCAGGGCGCACTGGAATGGGGCAGCCCCTGGCAGGAGACGCGGCGGCGATAGGGCCGCCAAGGTGGAAAGGAAACGCGAATATGCATATCGTACAGGATATCCTCGACGTCAAAGGCTCCGAGATCTATTCGATCGCGCCCGACTCAACCGTCTTCACGGCCCTGAAGATCTTCGAGGAAAAAAACATCGGCGCACTCCTGGTCATGGAGGGAGACCGCCTCGAAGGCATCGTCACCGAACGCGACTATGCCCGCAAGGTCATCCTGCGAAATCGCGGCTACAAGGAGATCCTCGTCAAGGAGATCATGACGCCCCGCGTCATCTGCATCCGCCACGACCAGCACATCGAGGACTGCATGGCCCTCATGGGCAGCCGCCAGGTCCGCCATCTCCCCGTTCTGCGCGAAGGTCGGCTCGTCGGCCTGGTTTCCATCCGGGACGTGATCGCCGCCGTCATCGCCGAGAAAGAATTCCTCATCGAGCAACTCGAAAACTACATCACCGGAGACGTGAAGCGGAAATAACCTTCCCGATTCCGTTTCAGCGAGACCGAGGAAGAAAGCCCTGATACTATGGTCCTCTCCCAAGCCGATCTATCCCGCCTGTCCCTTTCCCCGGAAGAAACCGGCGCCATCCAGGAAGCCGTCAAGCGCAACGTGCTCCTGACCACGCTACAGGACCTCCTCGCCTGGGGACGCAAGAACTCGATGTGGCCCTTCAACTTCGGACTGTCCTGCTGCTACGTCGAAATGGCCACTAGCCTCACCAGCAAGTACGACATCGCCCGCTTCGGCGCCGAAGTCATCCGAGGCACCCCCCGCGAGGCCGACCTCGTCGTGATCGCCGGCACCGTCTTCCTCAAAATGGCGCCCATCATCCAACGCCTCTACGAACAGATGATGGAGCCGAGATGGGTCATCTCCATGGGCGCCTGCGCCAACTCCGGCGGGATGTACGATATCTACAGCGTTGTCCAGGGCGTCGACAAGTTCCTCCCCGTCGACGTTTACATCCCCGGATGCCCCCCCTCTCCCGCCGCGTTCATGAACGGCCTGATGCTCCTGAGAGAATCCGTCGGGTCCGAACGCCGCCCACTGAGCTGGGTCGCCGGCCCACAGGGAGTGGAACGCCGCCAGATGCCATGCACCCGAGAACTCAAACGAGAAGAGTGTACAAGTATTACCAAACTGACCCCCATGGACCGTGTCGAGCGCGAAGAGTACTAGAACAGGTCACAGACAGACGAGACTATGGACGGCGAAAACCAGATTCTGACAGACCTGCGGGAAAACTTCGGCGACGACATCCTCGCCGCCCAGTCAACCGCTGACGGCATTCCCACCGCGTGGGTCAAACCCACCCGCGTTCCAGACGTCCTGCGTCGCCTCAAAGACAAAACCTACCGGATGCTCTATGACCTCACCGCCATCGACGAGCGCCAGAGGTCCAACCGGCAGGGACAACCCGACAGCGATTTCTCCATCGTCTACCAACTGTTCTCATTCGACCTGAACCAGTACCTCCGGATCAAGACCCCCCTCAAGGGTGAAACCCCTTCCCTGCCCTCCGTTTCAAACCTCTGGAAAAACGCCAACTGGTACGAACGCGAAGTCTTCGACATGTTCGGCGTTAAATTTGACGGTCACCCGAACCTGCGCCGTATCCTCATGCCCACCACCTGGAAAGGACACCCCCTTCGCAAGGACCACGTCGCACGCGCCACTGAAATGGGACCGTTCCAGTTGACCGAAGAACGCCAGGATCACGAGATGGAAGCCCTGCGATTCAAGCCCGAGGAATGGGGAATGCGCGAGGCCAAAGGAAACGAGGAATTCCTCTTCCTGAACCTAGGCCCCCAGCATCCTGGCACCCACGGCGTTCTGCGAGTCATCCTCCAACTCGACGGTGAAGAGATCGTTGACGCCGTGCCCGACATCGGCTACCACCACCGCGGCGCCGAAAAAATGGGCGAGCGCCAATCCTGGCACACCTTCATTCCCTATACGGACCGGATCGACTACCTGACCGGCGTTCTGAACAACCTGCCCTACGTCCTCGCCGTCGAACAGATGGCGGGCATCGACGTCCCCGACCGCGCAAAAGTCATCCGCGTCATGCTGTGCGAACTCTTCCGCATTTCCAGCCACCTCGTCTGGTACGGCACTTTCGCCCAGGACATTGGTTCTCTCTCGCCCGTCTTCTTCACCTTCAACGACCGCGAACGCATCCTTGATATTGTCCAAGCCATCACCGGCGCACGCATGCACCCCAGTTGGTTCCGCATCGGTGGCGTAGCCCACGACCTGCCCCAGGGATGGGAACAAACGGTGCGCGATTTCATTAAGTACCTCCCGCCCCGCATCAAGGAATACGACGGACTCGTCATGCAGAATCGCATCTTCCAGGGACGCACCAAGGGAATCGGCGCCTACAACCTGGACGAGGCCATCGAGTGGGGAGTCACCGGTCCCGGCCTCCGCGCCTGCGGCCTCGAGTGGGACTTCCGCAAGAAACGCCCCTACAGCGGTTACGACCAGTTCGAGTTCGATGTCCCCACCGCTCAGGCCGGCGACTGCTTCGCCCGTGCCGAAGTCCGGATTCAGGAAATCTATCAGAGCCTGCGCATCATCGAGCAGTGCGTCAACAATATGCCCCCGGGCGACTACAAGTCCCGCCACCCGCTCACCACGCCCCCGATCAAAGACCGTACCATGCACGACATCGAGACCCTCATCACGCACTTCCTCAACGTGACATGGGGACCGGTCATCCCCGCAAACGAGTCTTTTTGCGCGGTCGAGAGCAGCAAGGGAAACAACGGCTATTACCTGGTCAGTGACGGAGGGACCATCTCCTACCGGACACGCATCCGGACCCCGTCCTTTCCGCACATGCAGATGATGCCCTCCATCTCGCGCGGGCACATGGTGCCGGACGTTCTGGCCATTCTGGGAAGTATCGACTTCGTCCTGGCGGACGTGGACCGTTAACTAGGGAACAGGAACGACGCATGCTGTCGGCAGAAGAAAAACACCAGATCCAAGAGGAACTGCCTCATAGCGCCTTCAAACGAGGCGCCAGCATCGAGGCCCTCAAGATCGTACAGAAGCACCGGGGTTGGGTCTCCGACGAGGCGCTCAAGGACGTGGCCGAAATCCTCGACATGTCCCCCGCCGAGCTTGAAAACGTCGCATCCTTCTACACCCTGATCTTCAGGCGAGAAGTGGGAAAACATGTGATCCTGCTCTGCGACAGCATCAGCTGTTGGATCATGGGCTACGAAAGCATTCTCGACCACCTGAAGAAAAAACTCGGGATCGGCCTCGGCCAGACCACCCCCGACAAGCGATTCACACTCCTGACCATCCCCTGCCTGGGCGCCTGCGATCACGCGCCTGCCATGATGATCGACGAAACACTCCATCGCGACCTGACGCCCGAAAAGATCGACCGGATACTGGAGGCCTGCGAGTAGAACATGCAACGACCGCTTACCGGCCACATCCGCTCCGACGCCCATCCCCTTTCTCTCGCCGAGTACGAGAAGACCGGCGGCTACGATGCCCTGCGCAAAGTCGTAGGGAAAATCACGCCCAAAGACGTCATCCAGGAAGTGCAGAACTCCGGACTGCGCGGACGCGGCGGAGCCGGCTTCCCCACCGGCCTCAAGTGGACCTTCGTCCCCCAGGGCGAGAACGCCCCCCGCCCCAAGTACCTCGCAATCAACGGCGACGAAATGGAACCCGGCACCTTCAAGGATCGTCTTCTTCTCGAAGGCAACCCCCACCTCCTTCTCGAAGGCATCATCCTCGCCAGCTATGCCGCCCAGCTCGACGTGGCCTACATCTTCCTTCGCTGGGCCTACAAAGTCGCCTTCCAAAACCTCGAGCAAGCCATCGCCGAGGCGGAGGCCAAAGGCTACATCGGCGAGAACATCCTCGGCTCCGGATTCAGCCTC
This sequence comes from bacterium, assembly GCA_013203855.1. Taxonomy (GTDB): domain Bacteria; phylum Sumerlaeota; class Sumerlaeia; order UBA8349; family UBA8349; genus JABMPG01. The sequence continues at coordinate 1,783 of JABMPG010000752.1, read as the reverse complement.
GAAGTCGGAGTCCACTCCAGCGCCGGACGTTACATGTGCGGAGAGGAAACAGGCCTGCTGAACTCCCTCGAAGGCCGACGCGCCAATCCCCGCGCCAAACCGCCCTTCCCCCCCGTCGTCGGTCTCTGGGGCAAGCCCACCATCGTCAACAACGTCGAAACCCTCTGCTGCGTCCCCGGCATCCTCAGCAACGGCGTAGCCTGGTTCAAGGAACTCAGCAAGACGACCACCGGCGGCACGAAAATCTTCGGCGTGAGCGGCAAGGTCAAGAAACCCGGTCTGGGAACTGCCCCTCGGCATAACCGCGCGCGAGATCATCGAGGAACACGCGGGTGGCATGCGCGACGGCCTGCAACTCCGAGGCTTCCTGCCCGGAGGCGCCTCGACAGACTTCCTCACGGCCGAGCACCTGGACATCGAGATGGACTTCGACACCGTCCAGAAGGCTGGCAGCCGAATGGGAACCGGCACGATGATTCTCCTCGACGACAAGACCTGTCCCGTCGGGATGGTCCGCAACCTGATGAAATTCTTCGCACAGGAATCCTGTGGCTGGTGCACCCCCTGCCGCGAAGGCCTCCCCTGGATCCACAAGATGGTCAACGCCATCGAAGAAGGTAAAGGCCAACCCGGAGACCTGGAACTGCTGGACGAGTTGGTGAGCATGATTGGCCCGGGCAAGACATTCTGCGCCCTGGCGCCGGGAGCGGCGGAACCTATCGAAAGCGCCCTCAAACACTTCCGAGAGGACTTTGAACGGCACATCCGCGAACAGCGGTGCCCGTGGAGATAGCGATGGCGAAAATCTGGGTCGAAAACGTCCCCTACGAAATCCAGGACACCAGTCAGAACCTCTTGAAGGCTCTCCTGTCCCTCGGATTTGACGTGCCTTACTTCTGCTGGCATCCGGCCATCGGCTCGGTCGGCGCCTGCCGCCAGTGCGCGGTCAAACTCTTCAAGGACGAGAACGACAAAAAAGGACGAATCGTCATGTCCTGCATGGAAGGCCTGCGCGACGGAATGCGCCTCTCCGTCGACGATCCCGAAGCCAAAGCCTTCCGCAAGAGCGTCATCGAACTCCTCATGGTCAATCACCCCCACGATTGTCCCGTCTGTGACGAAGGCGGCGAGTGCCACCTCCAGGACATGACCGTCATGGCCGGGCACAACTACCGCCGATACCGCTTCACAAAGCGCACCCACCGCAACCAGGAACTCAGCCCCTTCATCAACCACGAGATGAACCGCTGCATCCAGTGCTACCGCTGCGTCCGGTTCTACCGCGACTACGCTGGCGGACCCGACCTGAACGTCCAGGGCGCGCACGATCACGTCTACTTCGGCCGCCACGAAGACGGCATTCTCGAAAGCGAATTCTCCGGCAATCTCGTCGAGATCTGCCCCACCGGCGTCTTCACTGACAAAACCCTCAAGCAACACTACACCCGCAAATGGGACCTCACCTCCGCCACGTCCGTCTGCGCGCACTGCGGCGTCGGATGCAACACCCTCGCCAGCGAACGCTACGGCGGCCTGCGACGGATTCTCAATCGCTACAACGGCGCCGTAAACGACTACTTCCTCTGCGACCGCGGACGCTTCGGCTACGAATTCGTCAACAGCGACAAACGCATCCGCAGGCCGCTCATCTCCGGAACCGAAGCCACGCCGGACCACGCTTTCCACCGCGTGGTCGAGATTCTATCCGAAGCCAAAGGCGTCGTCGCCATCGGCTCCCCCCGCGCGTCGATTGAATCCAACTTCGCTCTAAGCGAACTCCTCG
>JABMPG010000751.1 GCA_013203855.1 bacterium | reverse complement strand
GCGTGCCGAACCTTTATCGGTAGCCCTCCCGAGATGACGCCCTTCACCTTTGCCCAGGTCTGTGACACCCAACTCGGCTACGGCGGATACGAGCACGATGTCGAGTCATTCCGACAGGCCGTCAGGCAGATCAATGCCCTGCATCCGGATTTCGTCGTGATCTGTGGGGATCTGGTTCACTCGCCAAATGAGAAGTCCTTCGCCGAGTTCAATGCGATCAAGGCCGGGCTGCGGATGCCGTGCCACTGCGCACCCGGAAACCATGACCTGGGCAACCAGCCGACTCGCGAATCGCTGGACCTCTATCGCCGGGCCGTCGGAAGGGACTACTATTCCTTCGAACACAAGGATCGCCGCTTCGTAGTCGTGAATACGCAGATGTGGAAGGCCCCCTTGGCAGGGGAGTCCGAGAAGCAGGATGCCTGGTTGGTCGAAAACCTGAATAGCGCCGCTCGCGGGAAGACGCCGGTCTTCATCATCGGCCATATCCCATTGTTCGTGGAACGTCCGGTCGAGGAAGAGAACTACATGAACCTTCCTTTGATAAAACGTGAATCGCTGCTGCAACTCTTCGCCAGCCGGGGTGTCGTTGCGATGGTGGGCGGGCACACCCATAAGCTTCTGATCAACACCTACCAGGGCATCCAGATCGTTCACGGCGAGACCACCAGCAAGAATTTCGACAAACGCCCTTTTGGGTTTCGTATCTGGTATGTGGACGGCATGGGGCCTGTCCGACAGGATTTCGTGCCCTTGGCGTTGAGCAAGTAGCCCTAACCGGGCCGAAGAATCTCCATCGCCCCAAGTTTTTTCGGAAAAGCCCCTTGACACGGGAAATGGGGCGTGTATGATCGGGCACCTGAATGGAAGTATTCCAAACAATTCCCGGAGGTGAGACTATGGCAAAGAATTCTTGGGGCGTGATCGGGGCGGGAGGCATCGCGGATCGCCGCATGATCCCAGAGGGCATTCTCGACGCCGACAACGCTCGTCTCGCGGCCCTGGTGGACGTGGATGCCGGCCGCCTGGAGGAGCTGGGGCGGAAATATGCCGGTGTCAAGACCTACAAGACCGCAGAGGAACTGCTGACGGACCCCAACGTCCAGTCCGTGTATATCGCCACACCGAATCATCTCCACCGCGAACAGTGCCTGAAGGCCATCGCGGCCGGAAAACATGTTCTTTGCGAGAAACCGCTGGCGATGAATACGGCCGAGGGCCGCGAGATCGTGGATGCGGCCAGGAAGGCGAACGTGCGGCTGGGCTGCGATTACATGATGCGCTACAACGTCTATCACCAGCACATCCGCGACCTGGTGCGGGAGGGGCGCGTCGGAACCCCCGTGATGGGTCGTGCGCAGCTGACTTGCTGGTATCCGAGGATGGAGGGCGCGTGGCGTCAGGAGAAGGCGAAGAGCGGCGGCGGCGCGATCGTGGATCTGGCGACGCATTGCCTCGACCTGCTTGAGTCGATTCTCGGCCGGATCACCCATGTGTTCTGTTTCGCGGAAACGCGCGTGCAGGATTACGAGGTGGACGACACCTCGCTCCTGTCGGTGAAGTTCGAAAGCGGAGCGCTGGGAGTGGTGGACTGTCACTTCAACGTTCCGGACGAGGCGAGCGAGAACGTTCTAGAGATCTATGGTTCGCTGGGATGCATCAAAACGAAACTTTCCATCGGGCAAGGACCGGCGGGCGAGATGATCGAGTGTCTGCTGCACGAGGCTGGAGGATACGAAGCGGAGCAGCAGCGCGAGGTGGCAGGCTATCGGGAGATCGTCCTGGAGGGACCTAACACGTACCGATCCATCGTCGAGGCCTTCGGTCGGGCAGTGGAAGAAGGCCGGGACCCCGAGATTTCTGGCGAAGAAGGCCTGTGGAGTCTCGCAGTGACGGAAGCGGCCTACGAGTCCGCAAGAACGGGGCGACTCGTCGAGGTGAAGAAACCTCGATGAGCCACACAACCGGGAGCGGTGTGACATAACAGTTCGACACTATGCCATCGAGCAGTGTCCCGATTGGAACCGCGTAGCGGTTCAATATCCAAGCCGTGGGCTCGATCGCGATGTTGCGATTCTACCCACGGTCGCCAGGAAAAAGGATCTGAACCGATTTATCGGTTCGATATAGATTCGGATGTAGGGGCAAAACTCAAGAAAGGAGACACAGCATGATCACACAGAAACTGGCAATCGACGGCGGCAAAAAAACCTGGCAGGGGGCGGTTCCCCAGTGGCCGGTCTTTGATATGGCCGTGATGGAGGACATTCGCGAGATTCTGGAGACAGGCAAAGTCAACTATTGGACGGGTTCTCGGGGGCAGGAGTTCGAGAAGAAGTTCGCGGACTGGAACGGCGTCGGGCACGCGATCAGCACATCGAACGGAACCTCGGCGCTACACACCGCGATCGCGGGGCTGGGAATCGGACCTGGGGACGAGGTGATCGTCACATCGTATTCGTTCATCGCTTCATCTTTCTGCGTCTTGCAGGCGGGGGCGATTCCGGTGTTCGCGGATGTGAACCGCGAGGACCATCTGCTGGATCCCTCGGACGTGGAGCGCAAGATCACCCCTCGGACCAAGGCCATCCTGGTAGTGCACCTCTACGGCATCATCGCGAACATGGATCCGATCCTGGAGATCGCGAAGAAACACAACCTCTACGTGATCGAAGATTGCGCCCAAGCCCATGGAGGAATGTATAAGGGAACGAAGGTCGGAGCGGTGGGCCACGTCGGTTGCTACAGCTTCTGTCAGAGCAAGCACTTCACGACGGGCGGCGAAGGTGGCATGGTCGTGACGAACGACGAG
>JABMPG010000750.1 GCA_013203855.1 bacterium | reverse complement strand
GTGCGAAACCGGATACTTTACTTCATTCTGTTCTTCGCCCTGATCCTGATGGGGGCGTCGGGTGTGGTGAAGGAGCTGGCTATCGCGGCCCATGACCGGATCGTGATGAACCTGGGGCTCGCGTCGATCAGCTTCTTCGGCCTCATGGCCTCGGTTTTCGTGGGAATTTCGCTGGTGTACAACGAGTTGGAGAGGCGCACCATCTACACGATCGTCTCCAAGCCAGTACATCGCTACCAGTTCCTCCTGGGCAAGTTTTTCGGCCTGCTGCTGACGATCTACGTCATCGTGGCCATCATGGCCCTGTTCTTCTTCACCGTGTTCAACTATCAGGCCCGGACGACGGACGACAAACTGATCGAGATCCTGACAGTCCAGACGGCTACAGGGGCCGAGTATGTGGACAATCCGGCCCTTGCCAAGGCGGGGTTTCTGCTGAAATCGGCCGGACTATCTTTCGCGGAGTCGATTGGCAACTTGTTCGGATTTGAGGGGGGGGCCGTGAGTCACTCGCTGCTGATCGCGGTGGTGATGATCGGGCTGGAACTGATGATTATCACCGCCTTTGCGGTCATGTTTTCGTCCTTCTCCACGCCGACATTAAGCGCTGTCTTCACCGTGATGATTTTTCTGGCGGGGCGGCTCAACGAGGACATTCTGCGCTTCGCCGACCGGCTGGTGCAGGAGGCGATGAAAGCCCAGCAGGTGATTGCGATGGCCGATCTGACCCTGGCGGTGAAGATCAAAGCCTATATCGCGTATCTCATGGCCTTGGCCGTGCCGAATCTGGACAGTCTGAACGTCACCAGCCAAGTCATTCACGCCGACACCGTCACGGTTTGGCGCTATTCCGTCCTGTACGCCATTCTCTACACTGCGGCGATTCTCTCCATGGCCATCCTGATTTTCAGCCGGAGGAACTTCAAGTAAGTGCCCGTTCGCAGTATTGCCTTCAGGCTGCTGCCAATGTCCAATAATGTCCGGGCGCGCCAAGAACTAAGTGTGGGATTCCGATTTTCCTGCTATTCTAACGCAAGAGCGGAAGGCCTTCTTCCCCCGCGCCCCTGAAGGATGAAGGAGATTTCATGGTGAATGACAACACCCTTCCCGCCCGATATCGGATGCGCGCGCTTGCGCGGGTTGTTCTGTTTGTTCTGCTGATGGGCGCCTGCGCGTTCGGGGCGGGATTCCTGCAGAACCAGCAACTCAAGAAGATCAAGGTCGAACGCCCCTACCGAGGCAGTTTCTTCCTGCCTCGAGCCGAATACGCGAAGATCCTCGCCTTCGGCTACGACGTGTTTCTGGCCGATTTTCTCTATCTCCGAAGCATTCAGGCCTTCGGCGGGCAATGGCGAACGGTCGTCAAGGATTACAAAAGTATCAACCGGTTCTTCAACACGATCACCGAACTGGACCCGCAGTTTCTCGAAGCCTACGAGTTCGGTTCCATGGTTATCGGTGAAGAGAGCGGAGACCCGGCCGCAGCCATCGCCCTTAACGCCAAGGGCCGGATCAAGAACCCCGACCGCTACCGATTGCCGTACTGGAACATTTACATCTCCTGGTGGACCCTGAGCAAGGCACGGGAGGAGGGAGGGCTTCTTTCTCCGCGAGTCTACGACGAGGCCGGGTTTGCCATCGCTCCGTTGGGCGGCGATTATACCGACCCCCTGAACGCGAGGTACTGGATCCAGATGACGCAAAGGGCGAAGGACTGCCCCGAATTCGTCCCGCGCATGCTGCGCTACATCGATAAGGAAACAGGACGCTTCCAGGCGGCCCTCGAACGCTGGATTTCGGACTACCTCGATGCGGTGCGGGCGAACGACAATTTTATGCGCTCGATCGCCACGACTCAGTTCATCGATATTTCGGACAAATGGAACCTCGAGGTTCTGCACGGGGCCTTGGCTCAATACCTGAAGGACCATGATAACCAGCCGCCGCCCGATCTTCAGACCCTTGTGCGCGAGGGATACCTCCAGTCCTACCAAGGCGCCGATTTCCGGAGCATGGTCACCCTGCTGGACCACTACTGGGACGCCGGACAGGTTCCCGAGGGCGCTTTTCAGACAGTAGTGGATGCCACGTTCAAGGAGATGTCGGGCGTTCCCGCCTCGCCCTATGGAGCGGATCCCCGATCCGCCTACTATATCCTGCGCAAGGACCTGGTGCCGGAGGACTATCCCGACGCCATGGAGCAGCACTTCTGGGTCATGAGCCTGAACCAGGCGCGCATCATGACGAACCTGGCCATCGGCTACGTCCGCAACCGGGTCAAGAGCTACTACGAGAAAAACATGCGCTATCCGCTGAGTCTGAATGAGCTGTCCGGCATGGAGCGCGCACGGGACGCGAAGGCCGGATATTTCAACTACAATCCTTTGACGGGAGAGGTCAAGTCGCCCACTTACCCTGACCTATGAGCCCTTCCGACACCCTCTACTGCTATCGCTGCGGCAAGCGTGTAAAACGCGGACGGGGGAACTGCTGGTACTGCAACGCGCCGACGGAACGGGAGATCCGGCCGTCCCGGCACTGTCCCTTCTGCGATAACATCGTGGCCCAGAAGGCGCTGAAGTGCCATCACTGCGGCGAGTTCATCGACGGTGTCACCCGCGAGCAGGTTCAGGCGGCGACCGGACACGCCACCCACGTCACTTTCGTCATCGACAAGGCCGTGATCCAGGGCGACCAGCCCCTCCATCTCGAGGGCGGGCACCAGGTGCCCCCGGAGTTCGCCCGTCTCCTATCGCCCCAGACGGTCCAGGCGATCCAGAATAACCGGCCCAACCAGGTAGACCAGAAAGGCGTGCAGGCTCTGCCCGCGCCCGAGAAATCGCGGAAGGTGCGGGACGTTCAAGCCCTCCCCGATGAGTCGCACAAGGCTCTGCCCGGTCCGCGGGAGAACTCGGGAACCGGGGCAATTGTCCGTCGGGACGAACATCTGCCGGCCACCCGCGAGGAAAAACAAGGCTTCTCCGTGACTCGGGCGGCTTCTCATGCGTTGGCGAAGTTGACTGACCGCGTCATCGAGGCGGTGGATCAGAAACCGGAGCCGCCCGAGTCCCCCGAGCCGCCCCCGGCCCCCGAGATACCGAAGAAAGAAACCAGTCCCTACGCCAACTGCGTCGTGTGCGGGACGGAGATTTTGCGGGAAGACAGTTATTGTTTCCACTGTGGGACCGCCCAGCGCAAGCACAAGTCCTCCGCAGGCAAGAAGCGGATTCTCGATAGCAAGTCGACCGGGGCGATCTTCGGCGCAACGGTGGTGATTCTCCTCTTGCAGGCCGTGCTGGTCTGGCAAGCACCGGTTCTGGAGCGGTTCGATCCGTTCGAAGGCCGGCTCGGCTTTCCGATAGCCTTGGGGGGCCTCTTCGGAATCCTCTTGATGATCTGGGCTTTCTTCCGGCAGCGAACCGTCCTGAATCAGGTCTTTGTCGTTATCTTCCTTTTCTTCGTGCTGCTGTTTTCCGGACTCGGGATCTATTACACGTTCGGCTGAAAACCGTCAGCTTACCTCTGCTTCCAACACCACATCGAAGCCTGAATCCGGACCTCGAACTCCAGACTTTGAACTCTGAACCGTCATGAAAATCATTCTCGCCAAAGCCGCCGGTTTCTGCATGGGAGTGCGCCGCGCCATGCACACGGTTCTCGATGAGGCCCGGGCCGGCAAACGCCCCATCCGCACTCACGGTCCGCTCATCCACAATCCCCAGGTCATCGAGATGCTCAGGGGCAAGGGGGTGGAAATCCTGGACCAGGCCGGGGCGCCCGACGGCCAGGGCACCGTCATCATCCGCGCCCACGGTGTCACGCCCGAAGAGAAGGAGCGGCTGTGCGGGTGCGGCTATGACGTGGTCGACGCGACCTGTCCTCACGTGATCCGCATTCAGAAACTCATCGCGGGTCATGTGGCGCGAGGCGAGTCGGTGATCATTGTGGGCGACCGGGGACATGCCGAGGTCGAGGGTCTTCTAGGCTACGCCCAAGGCCGGGGCTATGTGATCGAAAATGAGGGAGACGTTGCGGCCTTGCCCGATCTCGGCCCGATCTGCGTCGTCTCTCAGACCACGCAAAGCCGGGAGCATTTCGCCAACGTCCTGCGCGCGGTTCAGGCTCGATGGCCCGAGGCGATCGTCCACCGCACCATCTGCGGCTCCACGGACCGCCGTCAGCAGGAAACGATCGAGATTGCCCGGCGATCGGATGCCATGATCGTGGTAGGCGGACGGAACAGCGCCAACACTGTCCGCCTGGCCCAGCTGGCGGCCGAAACCGGCACGCCCACCTATCATGTCGAGACGAGCGATGAGCTCGACTTCTCGAAACTGCGCGGTCTCAAGACAATCGGTCTCACCGCTGGCGCGTCCACTCCGAACTGGATGATCGTAGAGGTGATGGAGCGGATCAAGGAATCGATGCGCCAGGGTCTGCACACTCCGGTCCGCTGGAGCATCTTTCTGTTGAAGATTCTGCTCGACACGAATCTCTATTCGGCGCTGGGGGCCTTCTGTCTCGGACTTGCCTGCATCGCCATGCACCCCCTCAGGGTCGAGGCGCTGCCCCTGACGGCCATCTTCTCCGCCGCCCTGTACATCTTCGCCATGTATTCCCTGGCCCTGCCCGCCGAGACCCAGGTGATCCGCTACAGCGATCCACTGCGGTGGCGCTTCCTCCAGAAGTGGCGGCGCAGCCTGACGATCCTGGGAGGCGCGTCTATCGCCGGAGCTCTGACTCTGACTGCTTTTCTCGGGCCGTGGGCGTTCGCGTTGATGGCCGTGGCAACGGCCGCGGGGCTGATCTATCGGATGACGGTGCTGCCGGTGGACCTATTGCCCGGAGTGAAGCACCGGCGGCTGGTGGATATTCCCGGCTCGAAGGACCTGTTCATGGGTTTGGCCTGGGCGTCAGTTCTCGCTCTGCTACCCCTGCTCGCGCCGCCGATGGCCTCCGGGTCTCTCGCAGAGGGCGGCAAGCCCATGCACTGGATCGGCGCGTGGGTCTGCTTCCTGTATGTTTTCGTGCTGGTGTTCACCCGATCGGTGGTCTATGACCTGCGCGAGATCCAAGCGGATCAGATTGTGGGGCGGGAGACGATTCCGGTAGTTTTGGGAAAGAGACGAACCCGTACCGTTCTGGCTGTCCTGACAGTTTTTCTCCTGGCGGCGATGGCCTTCGGGAAGGTGGCCGGCGCTCTCACGGACGCATCTTATTTCATGCTGTTGCCCATTATCTATACGTGGGGCTATCTGTACCTCTACCACCGCCGCACCATGGTTCACGGAATGGTTTTCGAGGCGGTCGTGGGGGGTAAGTTCATCCTCGCCGGAGTTCTTGCGGCGGCATGGCTTCTGGTTACATGAAAACGAGTAGCCCGGACCCCTGAGAAATCTCATCCTGATCCGGCTTGATCTGTGGTCACCGCAGTCAGTCCTTCTTCTCGACGCGCTCGGGGCCATAGTACTGTCGGCGCAAGTCCGGTCTTGAGCGATCCTGCTGTCGCCACCGGTCTTGTGTTGCGGGCGTCATTCGCAGATGAATGCGCTCGGTCTGTTGCTCATCGATGCGGATGCGGAGGGTTCGGTCGATGTAGCCCTGCTTTTCGAGCCGCAGGAGGTGGGCGCCGGCGGGAAGATGCACGACGCGGGTAGTGTGCCCCTGAAACTCACCATCGATATATATGCGGGCAGCGGCGGGTGTCGTGCTGACGAACAATGTGCCCTCGCCCCCCGTGTCTCCGACCGCTTCATTCACCCAGAAAGAGGTCTCGGAGGTCGCAATATAGGCGGGTTTGCTGGGTGGCCGAATGTCGATCCCATGCTGTCGCTGCGGGGGCTTTTTCGCCGAGTCACGCGGAGACTCGTCTGACCGGTCTTCCCGATCCTTCATCCTCTCGCGGAGTTCCGAACCGCGCTCGGATCTTTCCCGCATCTGCTCGCCCAGGCGCTGGTTGGCCTCATCCATGCGTTTTTTCATCTCCCGGCTTCCGCCCCGGCGATAAGGAAAGGGCTGGCGGCGATCAAATTCCCGGTAGTCTTCCATGAATTCATACTGGTCCGACACGGCGATGATTTCGACCCGCTCGCGGCCGGCCGGACCCAAGATCTCCAGGTCGTATTTATGGCCGGGTAGGCTGTAGGTGACGCCGCCTCGGGCGAAATTCAGCCCGTCATAGTAGTTGGGGAAAAGCTGGCGGGAGACGCCGCGGGAATCGGTGTCGAAGATATAGACATAGGCGTCGACCGTGGCACGGTAATAGATCCGGACCGCTTCGCCGATACGGTATCGGCTCGAGTCGGTCCAGACGCTGACGCGGAAATTCTGATAGTCCCTGGGCGGGACGGGCAGGTCGGGAGGCTGATCGCGAGGCGGGCGGATGTCGATCCCCGTCGGCCCCCGGGCCGGTGCGCGGTTTTCCTCCACGTCCGCTGCTCCGCCCGCGCGGCACAGGAGCAGAATAAGTGTCCCCAGAGCGGCAATCAATAACGCCCAGATGAGGTCCCGGCGCGAGGGATGCGCGATGGCGCGCACGCGGGGCCGATGGTCCGTCGAGAAACTCTTTTTTCTCATGGCATCTTTCCTTTTCTGATCCGGACTGCACCGCTATCCCCTGGAACGTCGACCGTTTCTCCTGCTTTTCCTTGCAAGTCCGGGGGAAAGGAATAGGATAGTAAGCGATGCTCCGTCATGAGAGCCTTCTATGACTTCATTGTAAGCGGAATTGGACAATCAATGCCACATATCCTTTACGAAATAAACGCTCACGTCTGGCTGCGGGAACAGCCTTGGGCCCGGGAAGGCGGGACCTTGGCGGACGTGCCGGACTCGCAGATCCGGGAGTGGGCCGACATGGGGATCGACACGATCTGGCTTCTGGGCGTCTGGACCAAGGGACAGGCCACGGCCCGGATCTGTCGCGAAACACCGGATATCCGTCGGCAACTGGAAAAGGTCGTGCCGGGAATCCGGGAGGAAGAGATCATCGGCTCGCCCTTCAGCATCGCCGAGTACTCCCTGAGCCCCACCCTCGGCAACAAGGACGCTTTGCAGGTTCTGCGGCGGAAACTGAACGACCACGGCCTGCGGCTCATGCTCGATTTCGTGCCCAACCACGTTGCGGTCGACCATCCCTGGGTGGCCGAGCACCCGGAATATTTCATCAGCGGCACCGACGTGGAGCTCGAACGCCACGGTGGAGATTATTTCCGCGTGCCGGAACGCCCCGAGACAGTACTGGCACACGGCCGCGACCCTTATTTCTCGGGCTGGACCGACACGGCTCAGATCAACTATTTCAGCCGCGAGGCGCGACAGGCCATGACGGATCTGCTCCTCGGAGTCAGCGATGCCTGCGACGGCGTTCGCTGCGACATGGCCATGCTAATCGCCAATGAGGTTTTCAAACGCACCTGGGGCGACCTGTCCCTGATCCAATATCCCGACGGGCGTCTGCCCGAGTTCTGGACCGAAACGATCGCCGCCGTCAAGAGACGACACCCCGGTTTCTTCTTCCTGGGCGAGGTTTACTGGGGCATGGAACGGAAGCTGCAAGAGATGGGCTTCGACTATACCTACGACAAGACGTTGTACGATCTGGCGCGCGAGCACGATGGCTCCGGGATCCGGCGTCATCTTCACGATACGCGAGACATGCAGGACCGGATGGCTCGCTTCATCGAAAATCATGACGAGGGCCGCGCGGCCGAGGTTTTCGGTTCCCGGCATCGCGCCCTGGCGACGCTGATTTCGATCCTGCCGGGCCTGAGGATTCTGCACCAGGGCCAGATGTCCAGCCGCCGCGCGCATCTGCCCGTGCAGGTGGCGGTGCGGCCCGATGAACCCCGCGACGGAAGCATGTGGGGGTTCTATGACGTCCTGCTGAACCTGACCCGGCAGCCCGTCATGCGCGAGGGAGTCTTCCGCTCTCTCTTCGTCAGTCAGGTCTGGGAGGATAACCCCAGCGCCCGCTTCATCGTAACCGCTTCACGGTGCCTGGAGCAGGAGGTCCGGCTGGCGGTGGTGAACCTTGCGGACGAACCAGCGCAGGCGTACACCGAGATTCCCGAGGAATCTCTGGGAGCCGGCGTGATCGAGTTCCGCGATCTCCTGAGCGACCGCGTGTACTATCGCGACGGGGCCAACCTGCGCCGATCCGGATTGTTTCTCGACCTACCGCCCGGGGGATATCATCTGTTCGACGTCGGTCCCGCGCCCGAAGGCGCCGTGGCGGACGCGTAGCGGTCCTGTTTTCTCTGGACGCAACGAAAAGGAGACCGGTAAGGTAAGCCGCTGAAAGAGAACGCCCTCCTTCGACCTTCAATCGGGACGAGGCGCACGTTGCGGACAGGATGACATCTCAACCTTCTGGATGGAGAACGGTGTTTGTGGCACAGTCGCCCGTGGCTGCACTTGGGGTGAACCAGGAGGGGTGAGTCTCAGGCCAGACGTGACCGACCAAGTCGCCGGTCCCACAATTTTTTGGAGCGAAAGAAATACATGCTGACTCGACATATTCATCACTTCCTGCGCGATGCGCCCCCCCGGCTCCCGGTCTCTCGATCCTGGCTGCTTTCCTTGCGGCCATGTGTCGCGCTGTCCCTTCTCCTGTTGGTCTTTTCGGGTTGCGCTCTCCAGGGGAAACCGGATTACCTCGAAGCCCGGGGCGAAGGGCTCGAAGTGCCTTGGCGCTCCCCCGGCGAGGCGAGGCGCAAAGCCCGTGAAGCCGCCATCCAAGATGCCCGCGTTGAGATCTGGACCCGGCTGCTTCCCATGCGGGTTCTCGATGAGGCCACCACCGACTCGGCTAACAACGACCTGGGGCCCGGGGCTCCCGTGCGCACGAGGGCCGAGGAGGAAGAGGTTCTCTACGACCGCATCACCATCGAGCAACTGGCTGCCATCAACCCTGCCTTCCGCGCCAAACTCCGTCGCCTGATCGGCTCGCTGAATCCCGAAGAGGTCTTGGAGGAACCGGGCGGCCGCATTGTCATCCGGATGCAGGTGGACAAGAACGAGGTGCTGGCACTTGCCCGCGAGTACCTCAGACGACAGCGCGGTCTCTGAGCCACGCCGCGTCACAATACCCGCGGATCCTCTGTCGCCCATGCCCGGCTCGATTCCATCTCCTCCCAAGATTCTTCTCGTCGGAGAATACCTCTGGCCTTGGTACCAGGAAGCATGTGCTCGCGCCCTCGAATCTCTGGGATGCGAGATCGTGCGTTTCGGCTGGATCGACGACCTCTATCAGCCTTCTTCTGACTCTTCCCAACGCGTCTATCGTTCCTTCCGTCATCATCTCGAAGACCACTTCCTTCTGGGACCGACTCTGGGGAAGATAAACCACCGCTTGGTTGAAACGGCCCGAGCCGAGAAACCGGACGTGGTCTGGTTCTACAACGTCAAACACATCTATCCCACGACGGTTCGCGCCCTCCGCAAGGCCCTGCCCCGCGCGACCTTCTGCCAGTATGCCAACGACGATCCCTTCAGCCCGGACGCATCGAAAATGCGCTGGCGGCACTTCATCCGCAGCATCCCCTTTTTCGATCTCCATTACTGCTATCGCCAACGCAACATTCCGGATTTCCAACGCCACGGCGCCCGCCAGGTCTTTCTGCTTCGGTCCTACTATATCCCCGAGGAGGACCATCCCGTTCCCGAAGCCGAAATCGATTCCCGGTTCCGGTGCGATGTGGTTTTCGCCGGGCATTACGAGGATGACGGCCGTCTCGAGTCGCTCGACGCACTGGCCCGCACCGGCAGCTCGGTGAATCTGTTCGGAGGAGGCTGGGACGGCGTGGAAACCCGTCTTGCAGCGGACAGCCCGCTCCAGAAATGCTTTCCCGTCCGTCCCGTCGTGGGCGACGATTACCGTCAGGCCATCTGCGGCGCAAAGATCGCCCTCTGTTTTCTCTCCACCCTCAACCGCGACACCTACACCCGCCGCAGCTTCCAGATTCCCGCCATGGGAAGCCTGATGTTGTCCCAATACTCGGAGGAACTGGCCAAGATGTTCGAGCCTGACCGGGACGCCGCGTTCTTCCACAACCCGGATGAGCTGATCCAGAAGGCGCGGTGGTATCTCGAGCATGAGGCGGAGCGAAAGGAAGTCGCCCGCCAGGGAAAACAACGCGTCGAACGCGACGGCCACGATGTCACCTCCCGCATGCGGCAATTTCTCGAGACGCTGAAAGAGGCGGAGAAACAATAGCCCGCCCTCTCTTCCAAAGGATCTCTCCCCTCAAGGCGTCCAAACACAGAGAGACCCTCAGTTTCCGCTTGGCTCGAAACTGCAAGATGTAGAGCGTTAACTCAAAACGCAACACGCCGAACTCGCCATGTATCCTTGCCCCTCCTGCCAATTCCGAAACCTCGACACCCGCGAAAAGTGTCTGAAGTGCGGCGCTCCGCTGAAGCATGAGGCGAAGCTAACCCGGCCCTCTATCGCGTCGAGGATCGAGATTCCGGGGGGCAATCTCTTTCGGAGAGCACAGCGTTTCAGCTCTCGTCTCATGGGTGCCATGGGCCGCGCGATCGCCGTGCCCCTGCCGACCGATCTCCCCCACCGATTTCCGGCGCTGGCGGGGATGCTGGGGCTCGTCCCCGGCCTCGGGCAGATCTACAACCACCAGCCTAAGAAGGTGCTCTACTTGATCCCGGCCTGGATTCTCTTCATCTGGCTGAGTGTTCGGTTCATCACGACGGCCTGGTTCGGCAACCTCTTCATCGCCTGCACCATCGGCGTCTCGATGATCTCCTTCACCGACGCCCTTCTCGCCGCCGCGCGGGTCAATGGCCAGTATTTCACCTTCCGCAACACCCTCGCCGCCTTGACCTACCCCCTCTTTATGTTCGGCGTGATCGTCTTCACCCTCGGCATCATGACCTGGATGAACTTCCCGGTTATCTCGCTCTACTGGGTGGGCGGGAGCTTCCTCCAGCCCAACATCCAGAAGGGCGACCGGATCTGCGGCGAGGGGGTGAGCTACTGGTTTCGCGACCCCGAGCCGGGCGACGTGGTGCGCTGCGATCCCCCGGGCTACAAGGTAGAACAGGGCACGAACGTGTATGTGGTCAACCCGAACAACGTTTGGGAGCGCGTGATGGCGGTCGAAGGCGAGACCGTTGAGAGCCGCCGGGATGTTCTGTACGTGGACGGAAGACGTCTATCGAAGGCGTACTATCCCCTCGTCTGGCCTTCGCGCACCTTCCGCGACTTCAAGATCACCTGCCCGCCGGACAAGTACGTGATCCTGGCCACCTATATGCCGGAGGAGCACTGGGCGAGTTTCCTGGGCGCGGCCAGCTTGGCGCCGTCCTTCTCGGGCGCCATTCCGATCGGATGGCAGGACGCCTGCTGCATCGCCAAGCGCTATGAAGAGGGCAAGATCATGCACCGCGGCATTCGCGACCGCGCCTGGTTCATCTACCATCCCGCGACGCGACGGCGTTTCTTCCAGGCCGAGGGACCGCGATTCGAGGAGGACCGGCCATGAGCAAACGCTATCGCGCCCTCAACCCGGCTCTGCGGGAACTCTTCGGCGGACGAACCCGTCGTATCGCGCTCGACGCGGGGTTCACCTGTCCCACCCGGGACGGAACGCTAGGCGTGGGGGGATGCCGCTACTGCGACGCCGGGGGGGGCCGGGCCTGGAGCGTGGACCCCGAAGAACCCGTGCGTGAACAGCTCCGCCGGGGAATCGAGCGGTCCCTAGCTCGCGACCCGAAAACGACGCGCTTTATCGCCTACTTCCAGGCCTTCACCAACACGTACGCCCCGCCGGATCGCCTGCGTCGGATCTATGAGGAAGGGCTTTCCGATCCCCGCGTAGTCGCCATGGCGATCGGGACCCGGCCGGACTGCCTAGCGCCCGAGACGCTTGACGTGCTGGGGGGCTTCTCTCGCCGCACCTTTCTGTGGGTAGAGCTGGGCCTTCAATCCATCCGCAATGAAACGCTCGCGGCGATGGATAGGGGGCACAGCGTCGAGCGGTTCGTGGAGGCGGCCCATGCGCTTCGCGAGCGGGAGATCCGCCTGTGCGCCCACGTGATTCTCGGCCTTCCCGGCGACGGTACGGAGGACATGCTGGCGTCCGCGTCGCTTCTCAATGATCTCGGCGTCTGGGGGGTCAAACTCCACAACCTTTACATCCACCGGAATTCCCGTCTGGCCCACGACTATCGCGAAGGCCGGTTGAGCCTTCTGACGCGCGAGGAGTACCTGCATCTGGTCATTGAGTACCTAAGCTACCTCCGGGAGAACATCCTGATCCACCGACTGATTGGAGAGGCTCCGGGGAACCGACTTCTGGCTCCGGAATGGGCTCGGAAGAAGCAGGATTTTCTTGCGCGACTGGACCGGGAGATGGATCGGACAGATGTCCATCAGGGGGACTTATCAGGCATAGATGGTCGCCTGTCTGGTTAGCGCCCTGTTTACTTTACTGGGGATAAACCCTACTCTTTTCCCGTACTTTCACGCTCTTGACCCCGAAGTCGTCTGCTCGCACAATAGCCCTATATAGGGGTATTGTAGCGTCGGGGAGAAGGGGCGGTTCTCCGGCGCGGATGTGACAGAGGGCTTTGCCATGGTGTTGCACATTGATGAAATCCGAGGAAATCCGGGTAGCCGGGTGGCTTCCAGCTCCGGAGCTGCGGGCATCCGGTCCGTGGAACAGGCGATTCTTGCGGCTCTGTCCAAGAACGAGGGTGGGAAGTACAGCCCCAAGACTCTGCCTTACATCGCCGACACGATCCACGAGATCCTTCCCGGCCAGGACCCGTCGCACCTGCTGGTTCTCCACACGCTCGAGTCGCTTCTTTGTCGGGGCATGATCTCGGTCTCGGGGCAGGATACTCGCACGGGCGGGTGGGTGTGGAACCTGACCGACCGGGGACTGCGGGCCTCGGGCGGCGAGACGATCGTGAAGACGGATCGCGCTCCGGCCGACGAAGCTCTGGCTCCCTGGTGAGATCGGAAGCAATGCGGCAGACAAGTAGCCGAGAGCCGGACTAACGCGCCTGCTCAGAGTAGGAACGCATGTCTTCAAGGGGCCGCACATCTTCTTTGCCGCCCGTTACACAGGGGGCGGTACGAGGGCCATTTTTCTATCCTTCCAGCACCCGCAGCACAACCATCGTAATATCATCATGTTGAACGACCCCGCCGGTGAAGCCGCCGATGTCTTCAAGAATGCCGTCTACCTGTGCCTGGGCCGGCTGGTTCAGGCGGATCTGCAAAGATTTCAGAAATCGTTCCATGCCGTACTCCGCTTCCTGGTCGTTGGTGGCTTCGATCACCCCGTCGGTGTAGAAGACAACCACGTCCTGTGATTCCAGTTGACGCTCGGCTTCCTCGAGGACGTCGAATATCGCGTCGTCCACCAGCCCGAGCGCGATGCCCGCGGGCGAGCATACTTCGCAGTCTCCGCGCCTCGCCCGGCACAGAACCATCGGCTCATGGCCGGCCCGCACGAAGGTGATTCGGCGGCTCTCCAGGTTGAGGATGGCGTAACTGGCAGTGACGAAGACGCTTTCTGTGGTGTCGGCCCGCATGTGGCGGTTCACCCGGCGCAGAACCTCGCGGGGAGAGGTACGCCCGGCGGCCTCGGCCTTCAAGGCGCTGCGGACGACGGCCATCACCAAGGCGCCCGGGATGCTCTTTCCCGCCACATCCATGATCGCAATTCCCAGCAAGCGGCCGGGTTCGACCCAGAAAAGATCGTAATAATCGCCACCCACTTCGCGAGCGGGCTGGCTGAAGGCGGCCAGATCCAGTCCCGGCGCCTCGGGCAGGGAATGAGGCAGGAGCATTTTCTGGAATTCCTGAGCCAGTTGCAGTTCCTGTTCGATGCGCCGCTGCTCGGCCTGGTGTTCGTACAGGCGGACAATATCCACCGTGAGGGCGGCTTGGATGGAAAGCTGCTCGAGAAGCCGCAGATCGGCATGGCCGAATATCTCGCGGCCCCGCTTGTTCACCACCGCGAAAACGCCCACCGTCCGCTGCCGGATCTTCAGCGGAGCCATCATCATCGATTCAATCTGGAGGAAATCCGTGGCGGTGCTTGAGACGCGGGGATCGGCCAAGGCGTCGGAGATCAGCAGCGCCTCTCCCGTCCGGGCCACAAAGCCGATAATCCCCTCTCCCATCTCGATGGTCTCGTGCTTGATCCGTTCGGAAAGATAGCGCCGCTTCGTCAGAACGTAATCCGAGGTCTGGTGCATGGGCGGGAACAGGCCAACGACGGTTCGGGCATGGAGAAACCGCCCGCCCGGGTCGAGGAGATAGATCGCGCCGGCCTCGGCGTTGGTCGATTCAACGATATACTCGGTGATGGTCTCGAGGGCGCCGTCCAGATCCAGGGAGGCATTGATACTCAGACCGATCCGGTCTAGCAGGTCAACCGTCGCCTGGCGCTGCCGGCGAAGTTCTTCCTGGGACTCGGACAGAACGCGACCCCGCCGGTGCTGGAGCCATACGGTGAGGCCCAAGGCGGCGATAATCAGGAGAAGGAATAGGGTCCAGTACATCATGGTCAGAGAGAGGTCGATCACCGGGATGCGCTACCCGCCATGATGCACTCCCCGAAAAGGGGATGCAATTGGAAAAGGGAGTGTGAGCGCGCGGCCCCAGGAGAATCCAGAAGTCAGATTTCGCCGCGGACCAAGCGCAGGGGGCGCGTCACGTCGGCCTGCATGTATTCGATCTTTTCCGGGCAATGGGCTCTGCCGGTGCGGCCCGGAATCTGAAATCGGTTCAGCATGCTTACGACTGTCGAACGCAGGAATGTGAAGATGTTTGCGGTGTGGCGGTTTTT
>JABMPG010000749.1 GCA_013203855.1 bacterium | reverse complement strand
CTCGAGGAGGGAGCCGCTGATGGCGACTTCGAGTTTTGTCACGCGGGCTTCGCACATCTGGACGATGAATCGGCCGAGTTTTTCAGCAAGGCGGAGAGAACTGTCCATCTGTTTGAGGAGTTCGGCGTTTATGGCCGGGGCGTTGAGTGCGGTAGTGACCTCGGCTCCCTTGCATGCGCTGACGATCTGTTCGGCGACCTGGAGGGCGACCTTTTCTTGGGCTTCCGAGGTGGAGGCTCCGAGGTGAGGGGTGAGGACGATGTTAGGGGCCTTGCGCAGGGGATGGTCGGCGGGGAGTGGCTCGGTGGTGTAGACGTCGAGTGCCGCTCCGGCGATTTCCCCGGCTTGGAGTGCGGCGGCGAGGTCGGCTTCGTTGACGATTCCTCCGCGAGCGCAGTTGATGAGGAGCGCGGTCTTCTTCATTTTCTTGAGTTGATCGGCCGCGATCAGGTCGGTGGTTTCGGGAGTTTTGGGGGTGTGGATGGTGATGACGTCCGCGCCCAGGATGATTTCGTCGAC
The DNA here is from genome assembly GCA_013203855.1 of bacterium. Taxonomy (GTDB): domain Bacteria; phylum Sumerlaeota; class Sumerlaeia; order UBA8349; family UBA8349; genus JABMPG01. The sequence goes on along the minus strand of JABMPG010000749.1, from coordinate 1,883 downwards.
CGACTTGAGTGTGACGCCGAGTTTTTCGGCCATGTCGGAGGAGACGAAGGGATCGGATCCCCAGATGATCATTCCGAAGGCTTTCATGCGGTTTGCGACTTCGCGGCCGATCTTTCCGAGGCCGATGACGCCGAGGGTTTTTCCGAAGAGTTCATGTCCGGCGAGGCTTTTCTTTTCCCACTTGCCTGCTTTCATGGTGGCGTCGCCGACTGCGACGTGGCGGACCAGCGACATGAGAAGACTGATGGAGTGCTCGCAGGTGGAGATGGTGTTGCCCTCGGGGGCGTTGGCCACCATGATCCCGCAATCGGTGGCGACGGGGATATCGACGTTGTCGACGCCGACCCCGGCTCGGCCGACGATCTTGAGGTTGCTGCCGGCGCGCAGGATGTCGGCGGTGACCTGGGTGCGCGATCGGATGACGAGGGCTTCGTACGGGCCGATCTCCTTGACCAGGTCCTCGGGTGTGATGTCGGGCTTGTAGTCGACTTGGTTGGAGCCGTTGTCCTCGAGGATTTTACGACCTTCTTCCGCGAGCGAATCGCTGACGAGGATTTTCGCCATGGTTCTTCTCCTTGCTGGTAGTTTGTCTGATACGGCGCGAGGGAATTCCTGATTTTTGCCCGTGCCCGGGATCGTCTTGGGATCGCGGGCACGGGGTGAAGGCACTATCTTCCTTCTACTTTGAGAGGGAAGTGTTCAGGCTTTTGAGAGCGGCGGCGACCCCGGCGCCCAGTTCGCACTTGTGGTCCTGGCGGATGAGGGAGAGTTCGAGAGCGCCGATGAGGGCGAGGACGTCGAACTCTTCGACGAAGCCGAGGGCGGCGATGCGGATGATCTTGCCTTTGAGTTGCTCCTGGCCGCCGGTGATGGTCATGCCGAATGCGTCGCGCATGGTTTTGGTTATCTTGCCGGCGTCCACGCCTGCGGGGACGGTGAGGGCGACGACGACGTTGGAGGGCGACTTGCTGAAGAGGGACAGTCCGAGGGCTTCGCTGCCCTTTCGGATGGCCTCGGCGCAGCGCTGGTGGCGGGCCCAGATGTTTTCGATGCCTTCCTTTTTGAGGAGATCGACGGCGGCGTTAAGCGCGACGATCATGGAGACGGGGCCGGTCCAGGGGGTTGTGTTTTTGGCGAGGGCCTTGAGGGCGGCCTTGAGGCTGAAGTAGAAACAGGTCGACTTGGCTTGGTTAATCATTTTCTCGGCCTTGGGGCTGACGGAGACGAAGGCCATTCCGGGGGGGAGCATGAGGGCTTTCTGGGATCCGGTGACGACGACGTCGACGCCCCATTCGTCTGTTTCAAGGGGTTCGGCGCCGAGGCTGCTGACGGCGTCGATGACGAGGACAGCGTCGGTCTTGGCGACGATCTTGGCGATGGCTTCTACGTCGGTGAGGACGCCGGTGGATGTTTCGCAGTGGGTGCAGAAGACGGCCTTGGCGTCGGGGTTTTCCTTGAGGGCTTTTTCGACCATTTCGGGGGTGGCGGCGGTGCCCCATTCGACGCTGTGTGTGATGACGTTGATGCCGTAGGCCTTGCAGATGTCACCCCAGCGTTCGCCGAATTTTCCGCCCTCGAAGGAGAGGGCCTTTTCTCCGCAGGCGAGGAGGCTGGTGACGGCGGCTTCCATACCGCCCGATCCGGACGAGGTAAGGGGGACGACGGGGTTTTGGGTGCGGAAGACGTACTGGAGACCTTCTCGCGCCTGCTGGAAGATGGGCTCGAAGTCGGGGGCGCGGTGGTGGACGATGGGGCTGCCCAGCGCCTGGAGGACCTCGGGCGGGACATTGGTGGGACCGGGGGTGAAAAGGGTGTGTTTCAGCATGCTGCTACCTCCTCCTCTTGGTGGGGATCTGCGGATTGATACTGCGGTTGTCCAAGGG
>JABMPG010000748.1 GCA_013203855.1 bacterium | reverse complement strand
TCATGCTCCGGAGGCATGCGCTCTATCCAGCTGAGCTACGGGCGCACAAAGAAGGGGACTGGAAGCGGAAATGGGGTGACCGACGGGACTTGAACCCGCAACATCCAGATCCACAATCTGGTGCTCTACCGATTGAACTACGGTCACCACAAACCACCTGAGGTGCCTTTTCCGGGAACGGAGGGGTATCCCTGAACGCCCGGACAGCGCCACAGCGTTCTTTTTTAACGGTTTGGCGCGATTCCCGCAAGGGGAAAGTGCGCCGGGCGAAAATTGGGTCCGAGCCCGGCATCGCGAAGACGGCGGACGGCGGGATTGTGGCACAGGCTTCCAGGCATCTATTCCAAGGTCCAGTCAGCAAAGACAAAACCCTATGCAGGCCGGGGGCCTGCACCACAACAGCCCCGCGATGCCCTTTTGGAGAACGGCTTGCTCGAAGAGATCCGGCGGCGTGAATTTCTTGCCCCGGACGGCCTTCGGGGCCTTCTCGAACGTCGCCCCCACCGTCAACAACTGAATCCGCGCATAGTTTTTGTTCCACGTCCGCGACTTTCACAACCCCGGCGCTGCCAGTGCAGGTGCCCCGCCGGAAAGCCCCGGTACACAGAGTCAGACAGGTCGCGCACCTTCCCGCCAAGACGGCCCACGGGTGGAAGTTTCGCACAACCCGGCGCAGAATGCAAGGCTAGGTGAAACCTGGGGGGTTAGCCCGACTTTCGCAATCCGTCGGCGAAATCGCGATTTTGGAGAGGTTTTGCCGCGTAAGTGTCTTGTTTTCAACCGGGGTTTTCTGAAAGGGGGCTGTAGTGCAGACCGGCGTGGATCTGAGCTAGGAAAACTGCCGGGCCGAAGTTCGCGCTTCGGTCCGGCAAAACGGGCGCGGCGGCCGTGTTCCCGGAAAGCCGCCAGCATCTTCCGCCCTGGGCTCCGGCTTGGGGCGGTTTCTTTATGCCTTAGAAAAAACGCGCACAGAGGCCCGCCACGGGCTTTTATCGAGCTATCCGGGTGGTGTTTGGTTTACCTGCTCGACTGGGGCGGCTGTAGCGGGGATTCTCACGGTTGCAGGCGAGACGCCGTGCTCCTTGGCGAGGACGTGATTAGAACAAGTCCTAACGAGAATAGAGAAGAGCGGGTCTTACTCGAACCGCCAGATTTCGCCGGCGCTGTTGGTGCCGTTGGTCGGATCGTACTGGGGCACCAGTCCGTCCACGTAATCCTGCGCCCCACTGGAGCCGATGAAGGTCCCTATCCCGCTGATGATGCCGGTGGGATGGGTCTGCCATTTCTTGTCGGGGCCGCAGCTGGCCAGATGGAACGTGATGTTGCGGGTCTGACCGTTGATGCGGAAGGTTCTCGGGGACAGGACAGTGTAACTCGGCAGAGATTCGAACTTGTCCTCCACGAACTTGCCGTCGGCGAAGGCTCCCTGAAGGGAGAGGCAAACATAGCCCGCTTTGTCCAGCGAGCCATGGCTCTCGCCAAACGTGTCAAAGGGGTCTTCGTAAGCGATCGTGTCCAGATAGGCCACCGGCGTGGTGAGCCGAATGGCGTGGTGCCATGCCCCGCCTGAAGTCGGATCGAAATGGTGGTAGATAAAGGCGTTGTACATCTGGGCATTGGTTGAAGAGTAGTATTCGTACAGGTACGGCGTCTTGTTATTGTCCACCATGTAGGCCTGCATGCCCAAGGAGACGGTTCGCAGGTCGTTGTGAACCCGGCTGATCTTGGCCCGGACTTGTGCTTCGAGGAAGTTGGGAACGGCGATAGCGGCCAGAATGGCAATGATTGCCACGACGATCAGGAGTTCGATCAGGGTGAAGGCCCCGAGTCCGAAGCTTCCTTGCCTTCTTCTTGTGCTTCTGCCGTGCAATAAAGACATGATTCATCCTCCCCTTCCAGAAGAATAAGTTTGGTTGGCATTCTCCATTCTTGAGAGGATTATCGTCGCTGGCGCGTTTGGGCGCAAGTGAAATCGTTCCCAAACGGACGCGCCGGTCTCGATGTGGACGTGCTCGAGGAGCGGCTGAGCGCGAGGTGTATCCAGTACACGCACGTCTGGCCGGGACACCGCCGGCGCCGATGACCGCTACAGTTCCATGCCTGGGCTGTGCTCTTCGGAGTCCGGTCTTTTTTTCACCCCGAGGGGCGCAAAAACGGCGCAAATCGCGATTTTGGGGCTTTACTTCGAGGTTATCAAGTGCGGTGTAAGTCTTGTCTTTTCAATGGTGGAGGCAAGGGGGATCGAACCCCTGACCTCGTGACTGCCAGTCACGCGCTCTCCCAGCTGAGCTATGCCCCCACAGGGATCTTTTGAGGGTGGGCGCGACGCCCTACTCCCACAAAAGAGTGTTACTTTAGGCAGGAAGGCCTCAAATGTCAAGGCCTTCGACCGAAAAAACGTGGGAAACGGACGGCCGGTCCACCGGTTTTGCCCCGCAGGGTGGCTATGGGTCTTTCCCGTCGAAGCATCATTTTCTCTTCCTAGAAAAACAGCCCCGCGGACCGGTTCGGCCAGCGGGGCTGCGTGTTCCTTTTCGGAAGGGTCGGTCAGTAGACCATGACCTGATCCGCGCCGAAGCCGACGATGTCGGGAACGGTGTCGCCATCGACGTCACCCACGCGCCGCGGGTGGGCATCAACCTCCCAACCGTCGCGGAAGCCGAAGCCGATGGTCCACAGTTCGGGGTCGGCGAAGGACTGGCCAGTGGAGAGAGAGAGCCACACGCCGCGGTCGCCGAAGGCCAGGAGATCGGCCATGTTGTCGCCGTTCATGTCGACCAGGTAGCGCAGGTGGCGTTCGATGCGCCAGCCGGCGTTGTAGCCGAACCCCTCCCGCCATAGTTGGGGAGCATCGAAGCCCGTGCTATTGGACAGGGCCACCGTGATCCCGAGATTTCCGAAGCCGATGACGTCGGCCATGCCGTCACCGTTAACGTCGGCGGCGAGGCGCGGATGCCGCTCGGGCGTCCAACCCTTTTCGAAGCCGAAGCCGGGAACCCACAGGGCCGGTGTCTGGAAGGCCGTGCCGGTGGAGAGCGCGACCAGCACGCCCCGATCGCCGAAGCCGAGGAGGTCGTCCTTGCCGTCGCCGTTGACGTCGGCCAGGAATCGGGGGTGCCGCTCGACGCGCCAGTAGTCGTTGTAGCCAAAGCCGGGCAGCCAGACCTCGGGCGTGGTAAAGGCGGTCCCAGTCGAGGTGGAGACCACAACGGCTCGATCACCAAGCCCGACCACGTCGGCCATGCCGTCGCCGTTCAGATCGCCCACCATCCGTGGGTGCCGTTCCGGAACCCAGCCCGCCTTGGGACCGAAGCCGTCGGCCCAGAGTTGGGGCGAGGTGAAGGAGTTGCCTGTGGAGCGCGATACGAAGACGCCGTGGTGCCCGAAGGCGATGATGTCGGCCTTGCCATCGGCGTTGGTGTCGGTCACGAAGCGCGGGTGCAGATCCACGCTCCATCCGTCCCGCGCGCCATATGCCGAAACCCACAAGGCGGGCGCTTCGAATCCTTCGCCGTTCGAGAGGGCAACCACCACACCGCCGTCGGCGAAACCGACCACGTCGGCCATGCCGTCGCCGTTGACATCGCCCAGGTAGCGGGGATGCCGATCGGTCTGCCAGCCGGAGTTGAGCCCGAAGCCGGTGGTCCATTGCTCGACGCCGGCCACTTCCTGCTGCCAGTTGAGTTGGATCAGCCCGCCCTTTCCGGCGTAGTAGGAGCAGATGGCAATCCGGTAGGTGCGGCCGAAAACGGACTTGAAGGATGCCTGGCTCCACTTCTCGCCGTTGCCCGGGAAGTCGTCGTTGCTGACGATCTCCGTGAGGGCGTTCACCGACGACCCGGTGTAAACCGCCAGGACCGTGTCGAAGTCGCTCCCCTGGGTCTTGAAGGTCACGACCCCGGACGCGGGCGGAGTCCAGTTGAACCACACCGAGTTATCGCCGGGAGACAGGCCGTGATTAGGCTCGCCGGCCTCCTTGGTCGCTTCGGAATTGTTGCCGAGGATCTGTCCCGCTGTGCCCGCGATCGCCGTAGCGTCAACGAAATCGTCATTGTTCGGGATCGACAGGGTTTCCCATTGCAGGGAGACCAGGCCGGCCTGGGATTCATCCGAGCCGTCCACCACGATCATGTAGACCGAGCCGACGGTCACGCTCAGGCTGACGCGGCTCTGGGCGGTGCTGTTCCAGTCGTCGTTGTGAGCCAGAGGGGTCAGTCAGTCCATCACGCTGCCGGTGTAGACCGCCAGCACGGTGTCGAAATCACTGCCGGCGGTATCGATGGTGATCCGGCCAGTTACGGGCGCCGTCCATTTCCACCAGATCGAGTTCTCGCCGCACCGGTCACAGTGGATCGGCTCGCCGAGTTCGTGGGTGGCGAGCTGATTGGTTGTTTTCAGGCTGCCGGTCGCGCCGAGAAGGGTCAGCGCCTTGGCCAGGTCGTCGTTTTGCGGCGCCTGGAAGAGGAACCAGTCGAGCCGAACCAGCCCGCGAGCGCCGTTCTTGCCGTCGACCACGACCTTGTAGGTCTGGCCCGCCACTGCGTCGAAGGTGATCTGGCTGCGCGTCCCGTCTCCTCCGTCATCATCGGCCGCGACGGTGACCAGGCCGGCGAAGGTGTTGCCCGTGTAGGCCGCGAGAACCGTGTCGATCTGGCTGCGGCTGGTGTGGAAGACGACCTTGCCCGACATGGGCGAGGTCCAGGACCACCACAGGGAGGCGTTGCCATTTCCATTCACATGATTCGGTTCGCCCGCTTCGACGGAGGCGGTCAGATTGCTCACGGTTTCCGACCCTGTATCGGAGCTGATCGCCTTTGCCGTGGCGAAACGGTCATGCTCCGGGGCGGATTGCAGATTGTAGCTCAGCGTGATCTCGCCCGTTGTGTCGGGATAGATTCCGTCCACGGCGATCCGATAGGTCATTCCTTCGGAAACAAGAACGTAGACCTTGCTCCAGTTTCCGGCGGTCTGCTCGATCTGCGAGACGTCATCGTTGCTCACCTGCTCGGTGAGGGCCTGGACGAAATCGCCGGTGTAAACTCCCAGGACGGTATCGAAGTTGCTGCCCCGGGTGTTGATTTCAAGCAGGCCGTTGGACGGCGTCTGATAGCTGTACCAGACCGAGCGGTTGCCCGTTCCATGGGCGTGCATCGGTTCGCCGCTTTCACGCGATGCGCCGACGTTATGACCGGGCGCCGAGCCCTGGGTCCCCGGCAGGGGCTGGGCAGTGGCGAAGTTATCGTTGGCCGGAGGCATGAACAAGTGGTAGTTGAGCGTCACCGTTCCGGTTTCGTCCTGGTTTCGGCTGTCGATGGCGATGCGGTAGGTCTGGCCGGCCTGGACGTTGAAGTCCAGCGTGCTCCAGAGCCCGCCGTCGGCGTCATTGTTGGCCTCAAACAGTGTCAGGGCGTCTACTGCGTCGCCTGTATAGGCGGCCAGCACCGTGTCGAAGGTGCTGCCCTCCGTATCCAGATGCAGCAGGCCGCCGCCTTCGGCTTCCCAGAGATACCAGACCGAGGATTCGCCCTCGGCTCCGTCGTGGACAGGTTCACCCGGCTCCAGAGTGGCCAGGTAGTTCAAACCCACGGACTCACCCCAGACGCCCGTGATCGTCGTCGCGTAGTCGAAGTCGTCGTTGGGCGGGGTCAGGATCAGGTCCCAGTTGAGGACGATGAGACCGCGATCGCCCGGCTCGAAGCCGTCGACTGCGATATAATACGACTCGCCCGCGAACACCCCGACTCTCACCAGGCTCTTGTCGCTGCCGTTGTTGTTGTTGTTCGCGCCGAGAGACTTCAGGGCATCCACCGACTCGCCGGTGTAGACTCCCAGGACGGTATCGAAGGAGCTGCCGAAGGTGTTGATGCTCAGTTTGCCGGTCTGGGCCGCGTCATATCGCCACCAGGCCGAACGCTGGGCCGTGCCGTCCGCGTGGGAGGGTTCGCCCGGTTCCAGGGAGAAGCCACGGTTCCAGCCGGTGGTCATCCCCGCGCCGTCCGCGATGGCGACGGCCATGGCAAAATCGTCGTTGGTGGGAATCTCGAACCTTTCCCAGTTCAGAACGATGTCGCCCGTGTCGTTGCCGCTGAAACCGTCCACGGCGATGTAGTATTCCACGCCCGCGGCCACTTCGAAGAGGACCTCGCTCCAGCTCTGCCCGTCGCCGACGCGCGTCGACTCGTCGTTTTCGGCGATCTTGACCAGCGACCCGAGCGATGTGCCCGTGTAGACGGCCAAGACGGTGTCGTAGGTGCTCCCGTCGGTAGTGATGATCATTCCGCCATCCGCCGGAGCCGTCCAGACCCACCAGGCCGAGTGCTCGGCGAGATAGCTGGCGTGAATCGGCTCGTCCACCTCGCGGGTGGCGCCCACGTTCCAGCCCGAGGTCTGCCCCGAGGCGCCGAAGATGGCCGCCGCGTTGCGGAAATCGTCGTTCGGCGGAGGCGTCATGACTCGCCAGGACAGCACGAAGTCCCCGAAGGTATCTACGCCGTTGGCCACGGAGCCATCCACCGCGATACGGTAGGTCTGCCCCGCCTGGGCGTTGAAGATCACTCGGCTGTAGGCGCTGAAATTGTTTGCGTCGTCATTGCTTGCGACCGCGCCCAAGGCCGACAGATCGTTGCCGGAGTAGATCCCCAGCACCGTGTTGAAGACACTGCCCCGGGTCTCGATCACGCCGAAACCGGTGGAGGGCGCGGTCCAGGTGTACCAGACCGACAGCCCTGCGGCCGCGCCGGCATGGTCGGGCTCGTTCAGCTCGGTCGTGGCGCCGGTGTTCCACCCGCTGATGCTGTCGTTCTCGCCGGTCAGGGTGATCGCGTCAACGAAGTCGTCATTCACCGGAGCGGAGAAGAACCGCCAGTTCAGCCGGATCGTGCCGGTGTCTGCTTCGTTCAAGCCGTCGATGGCGATATAGTAGGTGACGCCCGGATCCACCGGAATGGTCACGCGGCTGTAGGTTTTGCCTTCGAGGGCGTTGTTGTTCGAAACGATCTCGGCCAGGGAATCCACACTCGAACCGGTGTAGACCGCCATCACGGTGTCGATGCGGCTGCCGCTGGTATCGACGACCAGCGTGCCGTTGCCGGTGGCGTTGTAGACCCACCAGACGGAGGCCCTCGCGTTGGCCGTGCCAGCGTGTTCCGGTTCGCCCGGTTCGCGCCCGGCCAGCATGTTCGTGCCATCGGTGCTGCCGTCTTGGCTGGTGATCGGCAGGGCCATGGCGAAATCATCGTTTGACGGCGCCCGCAGGAAACTCCAGGTCAGCCGGATCCCGCCCCAGACGTTCGGCGAGGGACCGCGGCCATCCACCGCGATGTAATAGGTCACCCCGGCTCGAGCCCGGAAAGACACACGGCTCTTGTTGCTCAAGAGGCTCAGGTTGTCGTTGCTCACCACCTCGGTGAGCGTCGCGACGCTATCGCCCGTGTGGACGGCGAGAACGGTGTTGAAAGTGCTGCCGACCGTGTCGATGGCCATGTTGCCGTTCGACGGAGCGGTCCAGACCCACCACACCGAGTTGCCTGCGCCGACGGCGGCGTGAACCGGCTCGCCGTCCTGGAGCGTGGCGTTCACGTTCCATCCGGCGGTCTGGCCGTCGGCCGCGGTGATCTCGATGGCGTTCCCCCAATCATCGTTCTCGGGCGGTCCCGGGGGCACGGCCCAGTAGTTCTGGCGATCCACGCGGATCTGGTCGGAATCGGGCACGCGATAGGCATGCCGGCTGTTGTCGAGAATAGGATAGCTTCGGCTGGCGGGGATGAACGTCCAGCCGCCGAGTTCGGGCATAACGGTGCCGGTCCACTCATAGGGCACCGGGAGTTCGTAGTATCCGTTGATGTCGGTGGTCGCCGTCGACAGTCCATCGGTTGTAGCGAGAATGACTCCCTCGATCGGCTCTTGCGTATAGAGCATCACCAGGCCGGTGATGAGGGGCAGGGGATGGTGGTACTCATAGGCGCCAATGTCATAGTCCGAACCGCTGCCGCGCTGGCGGGTATCGTCGGTCCCGTCGATGTAGGGGCGGTATTCGCCGCGGATGTCGTCGAGGACAGGCTCGCCCGGACGGAAGGGATTCCAGGAACCGTAAGCGAAAGCGCTCCCGCCCGCGTCAATCAGGTTCGATTCGGGTATCAGGCGAAAATCGAAGACATCCGGGTTGATCACGTCGGGTTCGGTTGCCAGATTTCCAATGCCGCCGCCGCTCCAGCCCTCGATGGTGGAATAGGTGGGCACGGGAATCGAGTCAGCAAATTGGCGTTGGAAGACGTCCCCCGGAGTGACGGGTGCGATATTGCCCCAGATGATGCAGTTGCGGATGAACGCGCCGCCCCCTCGGATACCTGCGCCGCCCACACCTTTTTGCTTGTTGCCCCAGATCGTGCAGTTGTTGATGGTCGTGAGTTCGTAAATGTAGAGCTCCGGCCAGGGCGCCCCGCACGGATGGAGGAGGATGTTGTAGGGCTGTCCGAAATTCATCAGGCCCGCGCCCAAGTTTTCGGCGGTGTTACTGGAGATCACACAGTTCCACATGTCCATGATGTCGCAGTCATAGGCGGCTCCGCCATCCGCCCCGGCATGGTTGAAGACAATGAAATTACGCTTGATGCGCGGCTTGAGCCAGTCCCACTCTTTCTCCCAGCATTTTGAATGGACCTGAAGGCGCTCCCATTCCACGCCGGAACAGTTATAGAGCCCGCCCCCATAGCGAAGAGCGGTGTTGCTGGTAATCATGTTGTCTTCAATCCAGACCTCGCCCTTGATCCAGTATTCCTCCTTGGTCGTGCTGAAGTTGTTGTCGTTTGGAAAGTGACGGTCCTTGTAGGTGTGTCGGAAGGCCGTCAGTTCATACAACCCTCCTCCGTCCATGGTCGCGTAATTCCCTGTGATGAGGTTCAGGGTGATAGTTGTGTCGAAATGAGGCGCTACCGGAAAATCGAACGTCGTTGAGGTGTCGCCAGCGGGGACTCCAGTTTCATTCGGAAAGGCATCATCTGACCTCCCGCCACCGGAGATCCCTCCGCCATACTGAGCCTTGTTATAGGCGATGGTGTTACTGGTGATGTACATGCCGTCGGGAGTCGAAATGCCGCCGCCGTAGCGTCCGGCCACGTTTCACACCACATAGTTGTTGAAGAAGGCATTCTCTTTCCCAACCGGCCCCTCATAGAGCCCGCCTCCATCCAGAGTGGCCGTGTTACTGGTGATTCGGTTCCCCGCCATCTTCATCCACACATTGTAGAGGCCCCCGCCGTAGTTGGCGTAGTTGTGCTCGATAACGTTGTTCCGGAGGGTGATGTTGTAGAAGGCCTCGTTTGGCAGGTTATAGAAGGTGTAACGATTGCTCACGTCTGACGCGATGCCACCACCGAAACCGCCCCCGAACCGCATCCATCCATTCCAATGGAACTCCCCACGGCCGACGATAGCCCGGTTGAAGGCGATGTAATTGTTCTCGACGACGATGCGCGTTCGGATAGTACTGGAGATGTAGACGTCCCCGAGGTTGTCACCCGGTCCGCCCTGCCAGTAGGCCGTCTGGCCGTCAATGTTCCAGATCCCCGCCCCGGCTCCAGCCGTGTTGCTCGTAATCTGGTTGCCCGCGATCAAACGGGCCGGGCAGTTGGCTATGGCGCCGCCCCATTCCTCCGCCTCGTTTCCCACGAAGGTATTGCTGGTGATATCCCCCGTGCATGAGAAGAGGCCACCTCCCGTGTGTTCGGAATAGTTGTCAAAGATGAAATTGTGGCGGAAAGGACCGTTGAGGAAAGCCGCCGCCCCGCCCAGAGCCCGCGTATAACTGGCATTCTGTACGGAACAGTCGGAAATGGCACAGTATTCGATAACCGCACGGGTTCCTCGCGTAGGCGCATAGGGGGCGTAGATACCACCGCCCTGCACAGCAAAACCATTACGTAACCACAGCCCCGCCACAACCGTCTGTTGCGTTTCCAGGCCAGTGAAGGTCAGAACCGAACTGGCGTCGGGTTGCCCCGGACGGCCAAAGATGCCGTCCACGACCGTGCTGAAAATCGTCTCCGAGGTGGGCGGATCGGTTGGGTAGCTGTAGTCGGAGCGCAGGACGATGTCCACGCCGCGCATGAGGGGATTCTCATAGTAAATTCCGGGATGGACGATGACCTGGTCGCTCGGGATCACGGCGTCATCGATGGCTTCCTGGATCGTGTCATAGGGGAAGCCCAGTCCGACGTGCAGTTCCATGGGACCACGGGGCGGGGGCGGGGGAGCGATTCGGCTGTAGAAGTAGATGGGCTCGTTCGCGCCGATGGAGGTGGTGTAGAAGCCGCTGCCGTTGCCATTCCAGGCCAGTGCGCGGCCCTCGATCTCGGGGATCAGGTTGATGGGCTGGGGCGCGGGGGCGAAGGCGCTCACGAAGGCGTCCACGGCCAGGGGGCTCGGGGAGACGTAGAGATAGGCGATGTCCAGGCTGCGAATCAGGATTTCGGACCGGCGGAGAGGGTCGGATGGTCCGGGCGGGGGATAGATGTCGATGGCCGTGGCCAGGAACGTGGTGAAGGAGGTCAACTCATCCACGTCTTCGGTACCCCCGAAAATGGGGTCCTCGATGTGATAGATGAACGTGCTGGCGCTGTCATGTGCGGCAACAAACAGGCTGCCCATCACCGGATCGATGGCTACGCCCTCGGCGGTCAGGCCCGTATCGGCCAGGTTCAGCGTCAGCGCCTCGGCCAATTCCGTCTGATAGAGAACATACTGGGGCTGCGAGGTATCCAGGCCGGTCGGCTCGGGAACCTTGTAGACAACGACCTGGGTGCCGGTGCCGGTCGTCGGCGCGGCCGGGTCGGGAATGAGACTGTCGAGGATATAGAGGGCATTGTCCGGCCCAATGGCCAGATCCTGCCAGTTGCTCTTCAGGACGGGCGTCAGGTTTCCGGCGCCGTCGTCCATCACCACCTCATAGGCGGCGAGAAACTCGCCGTTGGTCCGCAGGGCGAACAGGAAGGGGAAGTCCGTGTCGTCGCGGTTGATGGCCCACATGATATTGGTGTATTGGCGGCTAAGGGCGATGCCCGACACGGAGTCCACGAACTCGCCCAGGCTGCCCGAGGCCGCACCGGAGTCGAAGGCTGGAATATCCTGGGCACGGCCCAGGCCCGGCATGAGGAGAAGGAGGATCAGCAGCCACCACCCCGAGGCTGCGCGGCGCAAACCGCTCCTCGGACTCCCTTTTAGTTGGCTGACCTGGTTGTCAGAACCGGCGGTCTCCCGTACGGGTGTCGCTACCGAAAAGATCGGCGTCAATGCCATGCTGAAACTCTCCTTTTTCAATCGTCAGAAGGGAAAAACAAGAAACCACGGTATGCTGCGCAAGGCACAGCAATCCCACCCAATTTCCCTACTAACATTAATGTCCAGAATGCCCGGACGGGTCAAGGGTTTTTATATTGAAGCAGTCGGGAGCCGGGGGGCGAGTTGCCTTCAGAGCGCCCTCAGACTTTTCTGTGTTCCAGTCAGAATCTCGCATCCGTCGTTGCGCACGATCACCATGTCTTCGATCCGAACGCCGCCGATGCCGGGGAGGTAGATGCCGGGTTCGATGGTGATGACCATTCCGGGCTGGAGAACGATTTCGCTTTTGGGGGCGAGAGCGGGGTCTTCGTGGATCTCGAGCCCGACGCCGTGGCCCAAGTTGTGGCCGAAACGTTTGCCGTAACCGGCCTTTTCGATGGTCCCTCGGGCAATCCCGTCGATCTCCTTGCAGGTCCGGCCGGCGCGGACGGCATCGAGGGCGTGGAGCTGGGCGTGGAGAACTACGTCGTAGACCTCTCGCATGCGGGGGGAGGGCTGGCCATAGAAGACGGTGCGGGTAAGGTCGCTGCAGTAGTGATTGAGGCGGATACCCATGTCGATCAGGAGGAGTTGTCGGGGGCGGAGGACCCGCCGGGAGACGTGGGCATGGGGCCGGGAGGCGCTCGATCCGACCGAAACGATGCAGTCGAAGGACTCGCCCTGGGCGTCGAGATCGTCTATCCGGCGGCGCAGAATCCGGCGGATTTCCCATTCGGTCATCCCGGGCCGGACCTGCTCGAGCGTTTCCTCATAGACGCGATCCCCCAGCCGCACCGCGCGGCGCAAAGCGGCCTGTTCGCGGGAGCTCTTGACGGCTCGCAGGTCGCGGATCGGGCCTTCGCTCTCGATCCAGTCGACATCTGGCAGGGCAGCCCGGAGGAGCCCGAGTTGCAGCGCCGTGATGGAGCCCTCGTAGCCGACCTTCTTCCACTTGCGCTTCCGTCCGAGTTGCTTGAGCGCTCCGGGCAGGTCCTTGAGAACGGCTCTTTTCAGGAAACCGATCTCACGCCGTGCCATCTCGAAATAGCGGAAGTCGGTATAGAAGATCACCTCGCGGCCCGGCTCGATCAGGAGAAGACCGTTCGTTGACTGGAAGCCGGTGAGGTAGAGACGGTTCACCGGCGTGAGAACCACAAGGGCGTCGGCGCCGCTCTTGGCGACCTGTTTTTCGAGGCGAGCGAGGCGGCGGGAGTATTCCCGGGGGGGGAAGGAGGGATCGGGTTTTGTGTCGGCCATCAGACCTTCCCAACGCGCATCATAGCGCGCAGTTCCTCGACGCGTTTGCGGAAGGCCGGTTGCTTGAGTGCGACGAGTCGGCGGACGCTGAAATCTTCGACGCAGAAGGAGGCGAGGGCCGTTCCGACCAGGACCGCCTTGCGCCAGTTGTTTTCGGTGAGCGGGCGGCCGCAGAGCCATCCCAGCATCCCACCCGCAAAGGTGTCGCCGGCGCCAGTCGGATCCTTG
>JABMPG010000747.1 GCA_013203855.1 bacterium | reverse complement strand
GTGCAGGTGGCACTGGCGGGCCTTCTCGAGCATGTCGGTCAGGTCGCAGGAACGGGGCGGGAGGATTTCGACGGAGGTGACTTCCTCGCCGCGGGCGATCTTGTTGGCGAAGCGGGAGCGATGCTCGACGGGGATCACTTCGACTTGGGCTTCGGGGCGTTCGAAGGTCTGGATCTGGATGTGCTTCTTGACTCCGCTGAGGGACTTGATGGCGCGGGCGATCTCGCGGGTGTGTTCGGGCGTGGTGCCGCAGCAGCTGCCGACGGCGTTCACGCCGCGGGCGATGAAGCGTTTGGCATATTCGGTGATGTATTCTGGACTGGCGAGATAGATCATCCGGCCGTCCTGTTCGCGGGGGAAGCCGGCGTTGGGCATTACGAACAGGGGCTTGGTGGTCAGTTTGAGAGCGCGGTCCACGGCCTCGTAGGCAGAGGCGGGGCCGGTGCCGCAGTTGATGCCGATGCTGTCTACGTCCGGGTCGTTCTCCAGGCTTGAGACGAGGTCTTCGACGGGCGTGCCGATGGCGTTCTTGCCCTCTTCGTCCACCGTGACGGAGGCGAAGACGGGCAGGCCAGTCTCGCGGGCAATGCGGGTGGCGAGGCGTAGTTCATCGAGATTGCTGAAGGTTTCGAGGAGGATGAAGTCCACTCCGGCCTGGGCGAGGACGTTGATCTGTTGCCGGAAGGCCGCTTGGACACGATCGGTCGTCTCTTCTTTGAGGAGCTGGCGCGCGCGCAGACAGGGGCCGACCGAGCCGGCGACGTAGACGTCGTCTCCCGCGACCTGCCGGGCGAGGCGGGCGCCTTCGCGATTGATCTCTTCGACGCGGTCGGCCAGGCCATATTGGGCGAGTTTGATGGCGTTGGCGCCGAAAGTGTTGGTCTCGATCACGTCGGCCCCGGCCAGGACGTAAGCGCGGTGGATTTCCGCGATGAGGTCGGGATTGGTCAGGCAGAGTTCGTCATAGCAGGTGTTGATGAAGACGCCGCGGTCGTAAATCATCGTCCCCATGGCGCCGTCGAAAACGACGGGAGATTCTTTCATGCGTTCGAGTATGTTCTTTTTCATTGTGTGCCCTGCGGCGCGCAGACGTTCATGTCGCGGGCGCCTTTGACTTCGTCGAGGCGGCCCACCGGCGTGGTCTTCGGGAAATCGTGGAAGACCTCGGGGTCCTTCTCGGCGAGTTCGGCCAGTTCGATCATGACCTGGGCGAATGCGTCGAGGGTTTCGCGGGTCTCGGTTTCGGTCGGTTCGATCATCATGGCTTCCTTGACGTTGAGGGGGAAGTAGATGGTGGGAGCGTGGAAGCCGTGGTCGAGGAGGGCCTTGGCGATGTCGAGGGCCTTGACGCCCTTCTTTTCCTGGCGGATGGCGGAAGCGACGAACTCGTGCATGCAGCGCGAGCCGGTTGGGATTTCGTAATGATCCTTGAGGCGGGCGAGGAGGTAGTTGGCGTTGAGGACGGCGTTCTCGCTAACTTCGATGAGGCCGTTCGCTCCGAGGAGGAGGATGTAGGCGTATGCACGGAGGAGGATGCCGAAGTTTCCGTAGAATGGCGAAATATAGCCGATGGAGTCGGGCTGATCGTAGTCGAGGGCGAATGTGCCGTCGCTGCGGCGGACGATTCTGGAGATCGGGAGGAAGGGGGAGAGGAAGGCCTTGACTCCGACGGGACCCGCGCCGGGGCCGCCTCCTCCGTGGGGGGTGGCAAATGTCTTGTGAAGGTTGAGGTGGATGACGTCGAAGCCGAGGTCTCCGGGACGGGCCTTGCCCATAATGGCGTTCAGGTTCGCGCCGTCATAGTACATGAGCGCTCCGGCCTTGTGGGTCAGGTCGGCGATCTCGTGGATCTCGGGGTTGAAGATGCCCATGGTGTTGGGACAGGTGAGCATGACGGCGGCGGTTTCGTTGCTGAGGATTTCTTTGAAGCGATCTATGTCCATAACGCCGCAGGCGTTTGAAGGGACGGAGACGACTTGGTATCCCGCGATGGCGGCGGTGGCGGGGTTGGTGCCGTGGCCGGAGTCGGGGATGATGACGAATTTCTTCTTCTTGCCCTGCTGGCGATGGTAGGCGGCGATGAGCATGATGCCCGTGAGTTCGCCGTGGGCTCCGGCCATGGGCTGGCTGGTGAACTCGTCCATGCCAGTGATCTTGCAGAGGGCGTCCTGGAGGTTGCTGATGACTTCGAGGCAGCCCTGGACGAGCATGGGGCCTTTGCGTAGTTGGGGCTGGAGGGGATGGATGCCGGCGAAGTGCTCGTTGGCGGCGATCTTTTCGGTGAACTTCGGGTTGTACTTCATGGTGCACGACCCGAGGGGATAGAAGTGGGAGTCGACGCCGAAGTTGCGCTTGGATAGGTTCGTGAAATGACGCACGACCTCGGGCTCGGGCACGTTGGGCAGGCCGGAGTTTTTCTCGCGGCGGAGCGAGTCCGGGATCTCAACCTCGACGGGCACGTCGTTGTTCGGCAGAGAGACGCCGTGGCGTCCGGGCCGGGATTTTTCGAATATCAGCTCCATAGAACATCCTCCAGGTGGGCGGCGTACATAGCGATTTCCTGCTTGGTGCGTTTTTCGGTGACCGCGACGAGCATGAAGTTCTCCATGCCGGGATAGTAACGGCTGAGGGGAAATCCGGCCGCGATGCCCCGTTCCATCATCTCGCCGATGACCCATTCGGCATTACGGGGCAGTTCGACGGTGAATTCATTGAAGGTGGGCGAGGCGCGCTTGACGTCGACACCTTCGATCTGCTCGAGGCGCTGGCGGCAGTACTCGGCCTTGTTCAGGCAGAGCTGGGCCACGTCCCGGAGGCCATTTTCTCCGAGGAGAGAGAGGTAGATCAGGGCGCGCAGTGCGCACAGTGCCTCGTTGGTGCAGATGTTCGAGGTGGCCTTCTCGCGGCGGATGTGCTGCTCGCGGGTTTGGAGGGTGAGGACGAATCCACGACGGCCCTGGTGGTCGAGCGTTTCTCCGGCGATGCGTCCGGGCATTTTTCGGACGAGTTTTTTCGTCGTGGCCATGAAGCCGAGATAGGGACCGCCGAAGGAAAGGGGGATGCCGAGGCTCTGGCCTTCGCCCGTGGCGATGTCTACGCCCATCTCGCCGGGGGACTTGAGCAGGCCGAGGGCGATGGGGTAGACGCTTTGAATGACGAGGGCGCCCTTTTCGTGGCACATGGCGCAGATGTCGCTCTGGTCGTCCATGACCCCGAAGAAGTTGGGATTCTGGAGGATGACAGCGGCGGTTTCGTCGTCCAGTTCGCGGGCGATGGCATCGCGGTCGGCCTCGCCGTGGGCGACGTGGGTCTCGACGAAGTGAATGGCGAGGTTGCTGGTGTAGCTTCGGAGGATCTTGCGATAGATCGGGCTGACGCCGCCGTCCATGATGATCTTGTTTCGGCCGGTGGCGCGCAGGGCCATCATGGCGGCCTCGTAGAGGGCGGTGCCGCCGTCGTAGACCGAGGCGTTGGCGACTTCGAGTCCGGTGAGACGGCAGATGCAGGTCTGATATTCGTAGATGGCCTGGAGTGTGCCCTGGGAAGCCTCTGGTTGATAAGGTGTGTAGGCGGTGTAGAACTCGGAGCGTCCGGCAAGGGCGTCGATCGCGGCGGGGATATAGTGGTCGTAAAACCCGCCGCCGAGGAAGG
>JABMPG010000746.1 GCA_013203855.1 bacterium | reverse complement strand
GATCCTTGAGAGCATCGATCCGCCGGTTGCGCAAGCGTACCCGAACGCGCCCGTACTCGACGTCCAAGACGTTCTGGACGTAGGTCTTGGAGAGTCCAAAGGTCTCTACGACTTTCATGTTTCAATCCTCGCCACAGGGGTTGGCGGAATCCAGTCCCAAGGCAGAATGGACCGGGCCGAACATCGGCAAATGCTACCTGTCAAACGCAACAGTGTCAAGGCTTCCGTGCGACTTTACACTTGACACGGGCGAACAAACATTGTCTGATTGCGGTTGCCGTCAGCAAGGCCGGGAAGCCGCCGGGATTGCGCACGGAGCGGACGAAGAGGGCAAGTCTTTGCTCAGGCCCCGGACAACCGGAAATCCCGGGCAGGGCTTGGCACCGACGGAAGGAACCCGCCGGAATGGATAGGATCGGCAAACACAAAGACCTGGGCGAGCTGCTCCTCGAAGAGGGGCTGATCATTCCCGAGCAGCTCAAAGCGGCCCGGGCAGCCCAGCTTACCCAGGAAAAATCCATCGGGCGCGTCCTGGTGGAAATGGGCCTGATCACCGAACAGGCCAAGATGACCTTTCTCCACAAGAAATTCGGTTTCGAGATCGTCGACATTCACGGCATGATCGTGCCGGAACACATCCTGACCCGCGTCTCCCGATCCTACGCTGAACGTCACCGGTGCGCCCCGATTCTCGTCGATGAGGGCACGCTCGTCATCGCGATGGAAGATCCGACCGATATCATGGTGCTGGACGAGATCAAGCAGGAGGCCAGCACCGAAGTCCTGCCGGTCCTCGCGCCGATTGCCGATATCGAAAAGGCCATTGCCCAGTACCCGGCTCTGACTCAGCAACAGGTGGATGCCCTGTACCGCATCAAACGTCAGTCCCCCGTCTGGCGCGTCCTGCACCCCCTTCTCTTCTTCGTGGTCATGCTGCTTCCCCTCGCTGTTTTTCTCCTCCTGGCCTGGAAGAGCGGGTCCTTCTCCAACTGGGTTCTCAGCGATAGAACCCCCTTCGACGTCGCTCTCTACGGAATTCTCGGCTGGGTGCTCTGGGCGATCATCATCTGGGAGATCGACGGCCTCTTCTTCGGCGCCGACTCCGCCGAATAAGATCCAGTCTGCGCGGAAAACGAGTTCATGAACGGCGGGCTACTGGCTGGCCGTGATGATTTCCGCTTTTTCCGCGCGCGGAAGAAGCGGCAGACAATGTTTGGCGACCGGCAAAAGGCCACTCAGGAGCAGAACCTCTTCCTGCTTCGCGTCTCCGTACTGGTCATCCTGGCCCTGGCCGCCTTCGGATTTCTCGGCGTGCGCATCGCCTTCCTTACCCTCGCACGGGGGCAGGAACTCTACAAACTCTCCGAGGAGAACATCGTCAGCCGCGAAAAGGTCCCCGCGCCCCGGGGCCCCATTCTGGACCGTTTCGGTCGCGTCCTGGCGACCAGCGAAGCCCGCTTCAACCTTTCCGTCAGCCCCTTTCACATCGAAGACGCCGGTCAGATGGAAGCCACCCTCGAGGCCGTCCGCCGTCTGTGCCCCCGGGCCTCCGTCCCGCCCGTCGACACCGTGATGCGCCTGCGCCCGCGGTGGAAACGACACTTCCTCGCCTCCTATCTGACCATGGAGGAGGCCTTGCCCATGATGGAGCGCCAAGCCCTGCTCCCCGGTCTCCAGATCGAACAGACCTTTCTGCGCGCCTATCCCCACGGGCGGGACGCCTGTTTCCTCACCGGCTATGTGGGAAGGATCACGAATGCCCAGATGGACACCTATCTTGAGCAGGGCTATGACCGCGACGACATCGTCGGAATGGCCGAGCTCGAGCGGAAATACGAGTACCGCCTCAGAGGCGAAAAAGGGATGCAGATCGTCCACCGCGACGCCCGAGGAATGGTCCTGCCCTCCCGAATCGAACCCGAGCCCGCGCGCGGCGGCGCCCCTCTCACCCTCACCATCGACCTCGACCTTCAGACCACTGCCACCCACCTGCTCAAAGACCGCTCCGGCGTCCTCGTCGCCATGGATCCCCGCAATGGCCAGATCCTCGCCCTCGCCTCCAGCCCCAACTTCGACTCGAACCATCCTGAGTCGGCCGGGCTGCCGGGCAATTCGGAATACGACAAGGTCATCCGCTCCGCCCTGAATCCCGGATCCACCTTCAAACTAGTCACTGCCACCTGCTGGCTCCTCAACGGCGGCTCTCCGGACTACCAGGTCTTTTGCGGGGGCCACATTACCGTAGGCAAGCGCCTCATGCACTGTGACTATCGCTACGGCCACGGCTGGCTGAACCTCCAGCAGGCCATCGAACGCTCCTGCAATCTCTACTTCTACGACCTCGCGCGGAAGATGGGCGTGCAACGCATGACCGAGACCGCTTACCTGTTCGGTTTCGGCCGCCCGTCTCGAATCGGCCTGCGCGCCCAGGGAGAGAACGTGGGAAGAATCGGCGGCGCGGGAGCTGAGCACTACGGGAACCTGCTCATGATGGGCATCGGACAGGGCCGGCTCGTCAGCGTCACCCCTCTTCAGATCGTCAACGCCTACGCCGCCCTGGCCAATGGCGGAACGCTCTATTCCCCCACCGTCGTCAAAAGCGTCGGCACGCCTGACGGACAGGAGGAAATGTCCGCCTTCGTCCTCGATACTATTCCCTGGACAGATGCCCAGCGCCAGATCCTCCTCAAGGGCTTTCAGGATGTCATCCAGACCCGCTGGGGCACCGGCCGCCGCGCCAAGTTTCCGAAAGAATGGAAAGTAGCGGGCAAGACGAGCTCCGCCGAACGCGTCACCGCAGCCGGAGCGGTGACCGACGCCGGCTTCGTCTGCTTCGCACCCTCGGACAAGCCGGAAATCTGCGTCTATATTCTTCTGGAAGGAGCGGGCCACGGCGGAGAATTCGCCGCCCCCCTCGCCAAGGGATTCCTGGCCGAGTATTTCAAACTCAAAGAGGAACGCGCCATCCCCGAACCGGATCTCGATCCCGCCTACCCCCTTCTCGACCTCCCCCGGGACCTGGCTCTCTTCGCCCTGAAAAGGCCAACCTTGGCCACGCCATAGGGTGAAATCAGGGGGACCGCACCACGACTATCGGCTAGATCCGACCGCCACCAAGCGGCATTCGAATCCGTGCATGTAGGAGATTGATCAGCGAGAGAAAACATAGCCATCCAAAGGTGGGCTCTTGAAACCAGAAGCCCACATGGCGTACTATCCGGTATGTTTCTATGCTCCAGGCTCGCCAATAGAATCTCCTCAGAGGTGCTTACATCCTTGGTAAGCCTTTAGCCACGCGGCGCAACTGTTTCGCTTTTCCTGCTTTTTCCCATAGCTTTTTGGTTTTTTGGCATGT
>JABMPG010000745.1 GCA_013203855.1 bacterium | reverse complement strand
TGGGCCCGGCCAGGGCGACCCGGGGCATCTCTTTTTCTGCATCGGAGACGGCCCCTCCTGGCGCTGGCTGGAAATCATCGAGTTCCGGAATCCGGCAAAACTCAAAGTTTGAAAGATCTTCCAAGGCTCACGAATTCGAGCGGGAAAACATCCCTATGCCACTCGCCCCCGATTGACATCTTTTCATCGGGGCGGATATAGTGGGTGATGAAAAGAAGAGACCAAGATATCGGCTCTTTCAGGCGCCCCACGACATGAACTCAAACTCCTTGTGGCAACTCCCAAAACGCACGACGAAATGGATACTGCGCAACACGCGCTACCGCAGGGCAGTCTATCGCCCGCGCCCCGAACATAAGCCTTTTCTGGTGCGCCTGGACATCAACAACACATGCAACATGGCCTGCTCGAAATGCTTCTATCCGGATTACGCCCGCCAGAATCCGCCAAAGTGTTACATGTCCGTCGAGGACTTCCGCCTCCTCGCCTCGCGCCTCCTCGACTATACCTACTGCCTGCACCTCGCCTGCGCCTACGAATCACTCCTCCACCCCGACTATGTGGAAATTCTCGCCATCGCCGACGAGTACGACCTGCCCTACATGGGCATGGTGACCAACGGCTCGCTCCTCGAGGGGGACAAGGCAAAAGCCATCGCCCGCTCCCCAAACATGAGAGCCGTGTCGGTCTCTCTCGATGCCCTCGACCCGGAGATCTTCGCAAAGATCCGGGGCCGTCCCATGCTGGATCGCGTGCTGAAAAACCTCGAAGACTTTCAGGAACTGCGCCACCAGGCCGGAGACGGCGCGCCCGCCGTGAACATCAACATCCGCATCATGCGCTCTAACCTGGACGACCTGCCCCAGATGGTCGACCTGTGCCATCGGCTCGACATCCACAACGCCCAGTTCTTCCATGTCGCGCCCTTTTCGGCCGACAACGAAGAATCAGTCTTTCACGAACCCAATAATTTCAACTCGGCCCGTAAGGAGACAATCGCCCGTGCCGAGAGCCTGGATCTTGAGCTGCGAATGCCCCCAGCCCTGCCCGAAAACATCCAGGAGGAAGAGTCGATCTCCGCCGATCTCCTCGAGGCGGGCATCGTAACGAGGCGCAAGAAAGAGGAAGGCGAAAAGCCCCTGCCCCAGGAGGATTTCCCCTTCCCCTATCCGACCGATGTGCACTGCATCTGTCCCTGGATGACCCTCGCCATCGACTACCGCGGGGACATCACCCCCTGCGCACATCGATACGACTACGTCATCGGAAACCTCCTGCGCCAGGATCTCTTCGACGCCATCAACTCGATCCGGCTTCTGAAATTGCGCCAGGCCATGCTCGATGGCCGCCACCATGAATTCTGCCCAGCCTGTCAGCCCCACACTACGCCCTACGGCGACCCCACGAGGGAACGCCTGCCTGACATTCTGTGAAACCAGAGGACACCCAACTTCCCACAGTCTTCTCCCTGCGCCGCCGCATCCTGCGCAACGTGGCCCTGCTGCTGTACCGCCACGCCTTTCTCGCGGTTCTGCTGCTCCTGGCCCTGACCGCTCTCTCCGCGTGGAGAATCTCCGACCTGCAGGTCTCCACCAACTTGAGAACCCGGGCCCCGGCCGCCCCGGCAGAACAAGCCGCCTGGGAGTCCATGCGTCTCGCCGTTCGCCCCTACTCCCCCATCACTGCCGTCGTCCGCATCAAAACCAGCGTGAAACCCGATGAGGAAACCCGACAGCGCGTCGCCAGAATGCTCCTGGAGGCTTGGGATGACCCGACCTATATCGCGTCGGTGATGCAGGTCGAACCACGCGCCGAGTTCGAGACGAGCGACCAGCTCGGTTTTCACGAAATGCTCATCCGTCTCCGCCGGGAAGATCTTAAGAACCTTCAGGACGCGGCTGACCCTCAGTCAGGCCCCGAAACCGCCCGGCGAATCCTGGGCGCGTCTCTTTCAAAGACCGACAACTCCACCCGAACCCTCGCCGTCTTCGCCACCGATCCATTCGGCCTTATGCGGATCTTGCGCGAACGGGAAGAGACATCCCCCGGCCGATTCCCCACCACTCTCCCCCATGCCTCGCTCATGAGCCCCGACGAGCGCAACCTGGTCTTCGTCCTCCGCCCCGTGAAGCCCTCCAGTGAGGTGCTTTACTGCCAGGATGTCCGTAATTTCATTCTGAAAACCACCGACGCGGCAATCGCGCGCCTCGGCCTGGGCGAATCCACCATGAAGATCGGCCTATACGGCCGCCACATCAGCGCCTCGGAAACCTTCTCCCACTTCGAGAAGGACATGCTTCGCGCGACGATCGTCATGGGAATCTGCATCGCCCTCCTCCTGATTCTCGCATTCCGCAAAATCGAATCCTTCTTCTTCATCTTCATCCCGCCCATCCTCGGACTTCTGTGGACCTACGGCCTCGCCTCCCTCTTCCTCGAACGCCTCAGCATCCTCTCGGCCGTCTTCCCCGTCATCCTCATGGCTCTCGGCGTTGAGTTCGTCGTCCAAATCTATCACCGCTTCACCGAAGAACTCTACCGAGAGGAACGCTACTATCCCGCGCTGGGATTGGCGTATACCGAAGCCGGGCGGGGCATCGTCGTCTCGACTCTCGCGACCGCCATCATCTTCTTCAGTCTCCAACTCAGCCCCTTCCGAGCCCTGCGTGAACTGGCCCTGGTCGGAGGACTGGGAACCATCTGCATGGCTGCCGCCTCCCTCCTCGCCCTGCCCCCCATGGCCGCCATCAAGAGCCGGCTCTCCGGCGGCAGCGTCCGCCCCATGGAAACCTACGACTTCGGCCTTCGCGGAATCAGCGGCGCGGTCATCTCCTCGCCCCGATCGACCATCGCGCTCGGACTCCTCATCACCGCCTATCTAGCCTTCTACGCCCGCGATACCCGCTTCAACCAGGAGATCGGCCTCGACATGACCGCCCCCGAAACGCTCGCGCTCCACGCCACGCCCAAGCGTCTGCCCCAGGCGAGCATCGGCGACGAACCCCTCTCCATTCTCGTCGAAGGGGCCACGCTTCAGGAAGCCCTGGGCCGAAACGACCTGCTCTACGACCGCCTTCTCGAAAAGTCCGACTCTCTCCGCATCGGCGCCATCCGCTCCCTCAGCCCCGTTCTCCCCTCCGTCGCCCTCCAGCAGGCCGTCCGCCGCGACCTGAATGAGATCGACCTCGACCAGTTGGAGAAAAACCTGCAACAGACCGCCCGGGACCTCGACCTGCCCCCCCAGCAGTTCAACCCCTTCCTGGCCACGCTCGGCGGACTCCGCCGCTATGGTCATGACACGCCGCCCCTCGATCGCTCCAGCCTCGCCGACACCGAGCGGCTGCGCCTTGCCCAACGCCAGATTGTCCGCGATCGGAACGCGTTCCGCGTCCTCACCACCATCTTCCCAAAGGAAGGCTCTCCCCTCCTCGACACCGAAGGCTTTCAGATCTTTCAGCGGGGCTTCGCAACCAATCCCCATTTCTCACTCCATTTCCAGAGCGAGACTCTCCAGAATGAAAAAGTCGCCCGCACCGTCATCAGATCCATGGCACTGACCGTCCTCTTCTCTATTCTGTCAATCGTCGTCTGCCTCTTCCCCCACTTCAAACGCGACCGCAAGGACGTCTTTCTGGCCTCGGTGCCCATCATCTGCGCCGTCATCTGGACCCTGGGCCTCCTGGCCATTTTCAACGTCGAACTCGGACTTTACGGAATGCTGACCCTGCCTCTCGTCGTCGGCATCGCCGTCGACCAGGCCATCCTGCTCATCCAGCGCATGCACGACCGCCAGTACGCCTCCCTGCGCCAGGTCACCCGTTCTGCGGGCCGCCCCGGCCTTATCGTCAGCCTCATCCTACTCCTCTCCCTCGGCACCCTCGTGCAGGTCCGCTTCCAGCCCCTGCGCGAAATGTCCGGAGCCCTGCTTATCGCCGTCCTCTTCGCCACCCTCAGCGCCCTGATCCTCATTCCCTCCGCGCTTCAGGTCCGGCAGGAGGGCGGGCTCGCGAACTGGCAGGAGGAGAGGGAAACGTGATCGCCCCCGACTCCGCCGCTGAGCAGATGGCCTACTACGACGCCACCCGCAAACCCGCCGTCGCCCTCGATGTTCGAATGTGGCGTCACTCCGGCATCGGAACCTATCTGCGTAGTTTGACCAGAGCCCTCGCCGAACTCCCCGATTCCCCCCGCATGGTATGCCTCGGACCCGAGGCCCACGCGAAGGAGGCATCGGACAACAAGGGCCGCTGGGCAACCGCCACCTTTGACCGTCCCGTCTACAGCCTCGCCGAACAGATCGCCCCGCCCCGCTTCCGCCCCGAATGGGCCCTCTTCCACGCGCCACACTACAACTTTCCCCTGCGCTGGCCAGCCAATCGTCCCCTCGTAGTCACGATCCACGACTTGATCCACCTCCAGACCCCGAATCCCCTCAAGAGAGCTTACGCCCGATTTTTCCTGAATCGTCTCCGCGACCGCGCCGGGGAAAACCTCCGCGTCCTCACCGTCTCCGAGGCCACCCGGGAGGATCTACTCGACCAGATCCCCGGCCTCGAACCCTTCACCCGCTGCATCCGCAACGGCACTCCCCAGAACTTCCTCGACGCCCGGCTGACTCCGCAGGATGTCGAGAACTGGCGGCTGGCCAAAGGACTTCCCGCGCGTTTTCTCCTCCTCGTCGGGATTCCCCACCCGCGGAAAAACCACCACTTCGTCCTCGAAAATATCCTGCCCTTGCATGGCACGGGACAGTTCCTGTTCCCCCTCGTCTTTTGCGGCGTGGGAGACGTAGGCGCAGCCCATCTCATGCAAAAAGCCGCGACCCTCTGTCCCGACCCGCCCGTCACCTGCGTTCCCGAGTTGTCCCACGACGAAATGCCCCTGCTCTACGCGGCAGCGACGGCGCTGCTCTTTCCCTCCCTCGAAGAAGGGTTTGGCCTCCCCGTTCTCGAAGCCCAGGCCATGGGAACTCCCGTGCTTGCCTCTGATATTC
>JABMPG010000078.1 GCA_013203855.1 bacterium | reverse complement strand
GTCCAGCACGTCGTGCAGGATCTTGCTGACACCGATGATCTCGGTGAAGATGTAGTGGGACTCGACGGCGCGGCGGAGAGAGCGGTTTTCGGTGGCGAGATGGATTTGGTCGAGAGCGGCCCGGACCCGCTGGCTGAGCTGGTTCATATCGAAGGGCTTCTCGAGGAAATGGTGCGCCCCATTCTTCATGGCCTGGACGGCTAGTTCGACGGAGCCTTGGCCGGTCATCATGATGAAGAGGGGAGGGTCGGGCTTGATTTCGCGCGTGGCCAGCAGGAGGTCCATGCCAGTGGCACCGGGTAGATAGTGATCGCAGAGGATCAGGTCAAAACGTTCCTGTTCCAACAGTTTGAGGGCGGCTTCGGCATCCTGAGCCGAGCGGATTTCCGTGCCGAGTTCGGCCAGGAAGATTCCCATCATCTTCAGGAGATCCCGTTCGTCGTCGACAATGAGAATACGCGCCTCAGGATATGAGGTGAGAGATGTCATGGCATCAGTCACGGAGAGAGATCTACTTCGGCGTAAGGCGCGGGTCACGCGGTTGTCAGAGACCTTGTTTGGGACGGGCCTTGTTTTCAGATCAGGTATCGGATCTGCCAGGTTTGTCTGACTCTTCTGGAGCGCGGAAGTTCTGGTTTTCCATCCAAGCCTGGATGACACTCCATTTGAAGCGCCACTGGTTGGCCACCTTGTAGCAGGGGATCTGCTTCCGATGGATCATCCGGTAGATGGTTTTCGCGCTGACCTGAAGGTATTCCGCCAGTTCGTCTATGGTGAGGAGACGTTCATCCATTTCGTGTTTCCTTTCACGAATCGCCGCTAGGGCTCGAGAGGCCAACAGGGCCGCTGCCCTGACAATTGTCCTTCCGGGTAGGGAAGTTGCCTCTTTTTTTAGTGCTGAGTTCTATGTTACGATGGGAGAGAGGGCAAGTCAATAGGAAAAAGGGCGTATCTTTCCCTGCTGCTCCCTGGTGTCGGTTTTTTTGACCTGTTTTCTACTGATGGGAAAAGGACTTCAGGGGACATCCAGCCTCAGTGTCCAGATGTCGGGGGCGGCTGTGCTGGTGGTGATCAGGGGGCGTTTGGCGGTTCCGAGCACTTTCTGGGTCAGGTCGGGCATGACGGATTCCATGTAGGCTCGGAGTTCGCCCAATGTGACGGATCCGTCCCGGGGAGCCAGGCTTTCGTAGCCATCGGCCTCTCCCTTGAGGCCCATGAGGAGAACGTGGGTGAAGGCCCCGTTTTTCCAACTCGTATGTTCGATAGCCTGCCGGTCCGCTTCAGCGCCTACCATGAAGACCCAGCCCCGGGGGGCGTTCTGCTCCTCTTTGATCTTGCGGATGTAGGGTTCCACGGCAATGCCTTTCGATCCGGCCCTCGTCACGATTTTGCCGGCGTGGCAGGTGTCGGCTAGAATGACGACATTGCGGGCCTGGCGTTCTTCGAGGATCTGGCGGACGCGGTCCATGCGATATCCGGTTGCGGGGATGCGGGCGTCGGTGTCGTGGCATGCGAAATAGACTTTTTCGGGGTCTTCGGGATCCGGGAAGCCGTGTCCGGACCAGAAGAGGATGATGAGGTCTTCCGGTCCGGCTTTGGTGAGCCAGGATTCCAGTGCGATGGTCACGTTGCGGCGGGTGGCTTCTTCGTTGGTGAGGAGACGGATTCGGCTGTCGGGCCAGTTCATTTCCCGCAGAGTGGCGGCGAAGGCGACCGCGTCGTCGTCGGCATAGAGGAGGTTCTGTAGACCGTCGGGCCCGGAATACTCGTAGCGTGAGACGCCAATGACGACGGCGAAGCGGTTGCGGATGCCGGGGGTGGGCGTCGGAGGGGGCTCGTTCACGACTTCGGGGATTGTCGTGGGGGGCGGAGGAACGGTGGCGGGGGCCGTGACTGTTTCTTTGTAGCCTCGTTGGCAGGCGGGAATCATCACCGCGAGAATGAGGATCGTTAAGATCTGAAGAGGCCAGGAGAGGCGGGGCATGTTATTTTGCCTCCCGGAGTTCGATGTAATAGTAAGAGGCTTCATTGACTTTTGTGGACCTTTCTCGATAGATTCCGCGCGAATGGGGAGCGAGGAAGATCTTCTGCCAGGCTGTGGGTCCGTCAGAGGGGAAACGGTCCTTGTCGAAGAAGGTGGTACGGCCTTCCAGGACAAGGGGTTTGCTGGTCCGGTTGCGGAGGAGGGCGATGGCCTCGAGTGTGCCGCCGGGCGCGCGATCGGCGTCGTTGAGCAGAACTTCTACCTTTCGGGCTATCGAGCGGTCCAAGAAGTTGGCGGAGTTGATCTGGCCAGCGCTGAAGGCGGGGTCGTCGATTCGGGTACCGGCGACTGGTCCCTGGTCGGTGCGGCCGCCGTAGCAGGCGGTCAGGCCGATAAAGAGAGTGACAACAGCGAGCGAGCGGTGAATCATGGCGGGTCTCCTCATTCCCAACGTTTTGCGTCGATTATCGGGTGATATCCCCGGTTTTTCGGGGGTACGTGGTTCAGTTCTCTCTGTCGAGCAGAGCCGACTGAGATCGCGTCCAGGCGAGGCTGGCTCTTCTGGCGGGTTCCCAGTGGATTTTGCAGGTTCGGCTCAGGGACGGTTGGATGTTGCCGTCTTTCTCGCGGAAGAGGGCGGAGAGCGTCCGGTCGGCGGTGGGAGCGCGGAGGGTCGTCACGTGAACGACATCGGGCAGATTGTCCCAGTAGCGGGTGTCGGCCCGGGGTTTGATCTTGGACGCGATTGCCAGGGGGAGGACGCTGACGAGTCCGAGGGCGAGGCTTAGAGCCCGTAGTTCGTCCTGGTTTTTTTCGGATGTGGACGCGAGGATCATGGTGTTGGCCGCCACGTCGCTGAGGGCGGTGCCGATTTCCTCGTTGCGTTTCTTGAAGATAACCTGCCCGGCCAGAATCCGGTCTATGGGGCGTCCGCCGCGGGTCATGGCCTGCCAGGCGATGTCCTCGATGGGGTAGAGTTGGCGTGTTTCACCGGAGAGGCGGACGGCGGCCCGGTTCTCCGAAAAGCCTTTGCCGCGGCGATATACCATCTCGTAATGTCCGACCCCGTCGGCGAGTTTTCGGGGGGCGTGGCCGGTTTCGGCGATGAGAAGGAGATTGTCGCAAGGATCGGGAATCTGAAAGTCGGGCCGAAGGCGGAGGACCTCTTCATAGGCGGCTTCGGCCAGAGCGGAATCGCCCAGGCAGTGAGACGCCCAGCCTTCGAGGAAGATCAGGAGGGCGAAGTCGCATCGGTTCTGTTCCTCCTCGGCGAATGCGTCCTGAAGGATGCCGTTTTTGAAACAGGCGCGGGCGTTTTCGAAATCGCCGCGGCGGAGGTAGAGCAGGCCGAGATAGTAGTAGGTCATGGCGCGTTCGTAGGGCTCGCCCTTGAACTCTTTCATGCCTTCCTCGTACCAGAGACTGCGGGCGCTGGCCGCTCTTGGGTTGTCGGCGTAGATCGATTCGATGCGGATGGCTGCCTCTTCGAAGGATTGCTCGGCCAAGTCGAAGTATCCGGTATCCAGGGCGGCGAGACCGGCGCGCATCTGGTTCAGTACATAGTCGTGAGAGCCGTCCTGGGCCACCTCCCGATACAGAGGGCGCACATCGGGGGGCTTGTCGCGGAGATACGACTGGATCTCTCCGGCGGTGGGCGGCTTTTCCTCGTAGGAGGCGCAGCCGGCAAGGAGGATGAGAGCGGCCAGAACCCTAACGATAGATGATGTCGTCCTGTGCCGATTTGCGAAATTCATGGATGCCGCTCCAGATGATGACGCCGTCTTGCAGGTCGACCATTTCGAAAGTGATCTGGTGGTAGCGCGAGATGGCGCCGGTCTTGTGGTTCACCGCGTCCAGGGTGGCGATGCGGCCGCCGAGCCGGTAGTCGGCGCCGGGCAGGTCGGGAGGGGTTTCTCCAAGGCGCTCCTTTTCCATCTCAACCATTTCGGTGAAATGGCGGCCGAGGAAGATCATGCGTCCGTCAGCGGCCCGGTTGAGATTGATCCGCAGGCGGTCGGTGATGAGGTTTTTGTCGATTCGCGTCGAACTCTCATTTCGGAAGTATTCGCTGTCGACAACGATCCGGGGCGGGTTCTGGGCGTTGGCGAGATTTGGGTTGGCCAGCATATCACGCATCATTTGGTCTGTCATTCCGACCAGGTCCTGGGATTCGATGCCGACGCCGGAGAGGGTTCCCTGTTCGCCGGGGGCCTCATAGGTGGCGGGGCGGCCGGCGCGATCATCGGTGGAACGGCAGGCACCAAGGAGCAGAATCAGCAGGCAGAGAGAGAAGCAAGGTCGCATTATCAGGTCCTTTCGAGGTTTGGGTCAACGGCGCGCCGCCTCCAGAACGGCGGGACAGTAGCGTGTCTTCAGTTCGGGGTAGATCTCCCAGGTGGCCTCCAGGGCGTCCCAGTAGTGGGGATGAGAGGAATGATGGACGTAGAGATAGACGGCCATGTTGTCCAGCGACTCGAAGGACAGGTCTGAAGTTCGGCGCACCTGGAGCCAGTCGATGGCGGCCTGTCGGCTTCTCTCTTCCCCTTCGGCCGCTCCCTCGACTGCTCCGATGACGGGATCTTTTTCCTCACGTTCGGCGGTTGCGGCTCCGAGAAGGGCTCCGAGGAGTTTGCCGAACTCGGCTTTGACGCGCACTTGGGTGGCCTGATCGACCCATTCGGCCACAACTCCGTCCGAGGTGTAAGGGGAGAGGTATCGTCCCCCGTTTCCGCGGATCGGCTCCGGGCAGTCCAACGTTTCAGGCGAAGGGAGAGGGATCCGAGGTTCACGGGGTCGCTGAGCGCACGACACGACGAGAGTCGACGCGAGAAGGACGACCGCGAAGTTACTGAGACATCGTTTGAGCAACGTGAGTTCCCCTGCTTCCCGTTTCCCCTCCGTCTGACTTCAGTATCCGGACAAGAACGGCAAAAGGCAAGAGTCATGGGTCCTGCTGCAGGGCCGGGTATTCGTGGCTCAGAGCATAGAGGGCCGGCTCATCTTCCTCGATGGATGGCAGCCATTCGGCAACATCGAGGAAGCGAATGTCTTGGGGCTCGTCAACGGGCGGGGAGACCTCGCCGATGAGGCAAAGGGCGTTGTCGGCCCAGAACTTGTGGTAATGGTTGGGGGGGATGGTGATCCCGTCTCCCGGCGCAAGACGAACCACACCGCCTGCCTTGAGATTGTAGAAGATGCCATTGACGCTGGTGGGCACCCGCTGTTCCCGGTCGAGGCCCCCATCGTCGGCCTGCTGGTAGACTTGCACCAGGAGGTCGCCGCCGCCCCGGTTTACGAGATCTTTCATGCGGTGGGGGTGGCGCAGGAAGGGCACGGCCTGGTTCTTCTGGAGCAGAACGATCTTTTCCGAATAGGGCCGGGGTGGGATTCTGTTGGCGGGTGCGGCGGGCTTTCCGGGTCCGTTGCGGATGAGAAAGTGAGCCAGGCCTTCCTCTATGAAGCGGCCCGCGCCGAAATCGGTGACGTGCCATCCAAGTCGGCAGATCTGAATTTCCTTGATTTCGTCGCCGCAGTGGATCCAGTTCTCGAGGGACCAGCTGGCCCACTTGGGCAGGCGAAACTGGAAGGCCTCGAAGACGTCGAGGGCCAGTTGAATCGTGGCGTTTATCTCGGACCTTTTCATTCTTTCCTCCGGAAAGTGAGCGTTCCTCTATTCTTATCGCCGAGTGTCGTCCTTTTTTCAAGCGGCTCCGTCTTGACAGGCGTGATATTCGTGTTCATCATGGTGCGCAATTCAGAATGCTGTATCCTTCGTGTCTTTTCGAGGAAGGCTTCGGCGCAGAATCCAGAGAGGAATGGCTCATGGCTCAACCCACACTTCTGGTCATGGCAGCAGGCATCGGCAGCCGTTATGGCGGACTCAAACAGATCGAACCGGTCGGTCCGGGCGGCGAGACGATTATCGACTATTCGGTCTACGACAGCATTCGGGCGGGTTTCGGAAAACTGGTGTTCGTTATTCGGCACGATATCGAGGAAGCCTTTCGTGAAATCGTCGGACGGCGCTTCGAGGACAAGATCGATGTGCGCTATGTTTTTCAGGAGCTCGACAGTCTACCGGCGGGTTTTTCGGTTCCCGAGGTCCGCAAGAAGCCCTGGGGCACGGGTCATGCCGTGCTCGTGGCGGAAGAAGAGGTGCGCGAGCCCTTCGCGGTTATTAATGGCGACGATTTTTATGGGGCGGAGTCGTTCCGGGCGCTGGGAGATTACCTCCGGAATGCGCCGCACGCTCGGGATGCGAACGAGCCCGAGGAATATGCCATGGTGGGTTTCACGCTTCGCCAGACCCTTTCGGAGTTCGGGCATGTGGCGCGGGGGATCTGCTCGGCCAATGAGAGAGGGTTTCTGGAAGAGCTCGTCGAGACCACCCATATCGAGAAGGAAGGGGATGGCGCCCGGGTTGTCGGAGAATCGGGCGAGTTGCGCCGATTGACGGGCGCCGAGACGGTTTCCATGAACATGTGGGGTTTCACTCCCACTCTTTTCGAGCATCTTCGGGAGCAATTCGAGGTTTTTCTTGAGGGGCAGGTCGCCGACCCGAAGGCGGAGTTCTTCCTGCCCTCGGTGATCAATCGCCTGATGGAGCAAGGGAAAGCTCAAATTCGGATACTGCCGACCGGCGATTCGTGGTTCGGTGTGACGTATCGGGAAGACAAGTCTTCCGTCGACGAGAGCATTCGGTGTCTGATCGCTCAAAAGGTATATGCGCCCAAACTCTGGGCGTGAGGGAATGTGGGTCATTCCCTTGTAGTTTCACATCATTTGCGCCGGTTGGTGTTTTTCCACCGGCGCAATTTTTTTCTTTACAGGACCCTTTGAGAGTAGGAAACTATCGTGACCTGCCAAGGGAGTGAAGTATCCTAAGTGTGTTCTTATTTGTCGCCACCAAACTCCCAGAAGCCGCCCAAAAGACGAGCAATAAAGTTGCCTATGTATTGATATTGGCGGGCATCTTGCTCAGAAGTGTTCTTCTTGTTCACATATTCTGACGAAGAGAGGTTCCGATTATGTCCGCGCGCTTTCCCTCCATCCTGAGTTTCCTCATTCTGCTCTTTGTCGCTGCCACGGCTTTGCCCGTGTTTGCGCAGTCGTTGGCCACGATCGAGATCGACTACGTCTCGCCTCGTAAGATCGCGGAATCCGACAGCGACACTTATGATGAAGTGTCCAGCGGGCTGCGGGTGGTGGGTTTGGGACAGAAGGTTTATGTGAAATCCGTTGCGGCGGAGGACGCGGAGATCAGCGGCTATACCTGGGCTCTCACCGCGCAGCCGGGAGGTTCGAGCACCTCGCTGAGTGCCTCGTCTGGCGGGGTCGTTACGCTTATTCCTGACGTGGAAGGCGACTATGTCGTCTCGCTAACCCCTCTCGATGGCGATGGTCTGCCTACTCTGTCGGATATGATTCAGATTCATGCCTCAACGTGGGTGGGGGCGGGCGTGATGGTAGAGGGATCGACCCCGCGGGCGCCCGAATGTGGGACGGGTTTCTGCCACGGCGGCAACAACGCCAATCCCGTTCTGAACGTGAAGGCGGATTGGATGAAGTCCAAGCACTTCAGTAAACTCGAAAACCACATGAATGGCGAACGCGGCGGCCACTACGATGTCTCCTGCCTGCCCTGCCATACCGTCGGATTCGACGCCAGTGCTTCCGCTGTGAATGACGGCTTTGACGATATCGCGAACATGCTGGGATACGACCTGGCGCAGATTCCGGCCCTGGTGGCGGATGCTGTGGCGAACGATACGGACAACTATCCCCTGCTGCCGGATCCGCTCAAGGAG
>JABMPG010000744.1 GCA_013203855.1 bacterium | reverse complement strand
TTCTCTATCGTTCCCCGGACGGATTGGAGGGCACGGCTCGTTGGAGCCTGGAACCCGACCGATGGGATGCGGGATTCGAGTTTGAGTGGAAGACGCGAGAGGCGGGATATGTCTCAGTGGGATTCAGCGCCTTCTCCCCAACGGAGCGCGAGGCGGTCGAGTTCGTCCAACTTCCGCCCATGTATCAGCACCAGCGTTTGCCTTCGGAGAATCGCCTGATCACCAGTTCCCTCACGCCTCATCCCCTGGCGCTGGTGCAGCGCAACGCTTTGAGTCTCGCCGTCCTGGCCGAACCGGACCACATGCCATTCGAGTGGCCCCAGGCGCGAAACCCCATCTACGGATTCAGCCTGACCAACAGCCGGGGGGAGGCGCAGCCGACCGTTTTCAGCCCGGTCCTTGCCTGCGAAGGATCTGAGGTGAAAGCAGGTGAGACACGGCGCGTGGCTTGGCGGGTTCTGGCCTTTCCCGGACGGTGGACCGACGCCATGGAGTATGTTTCCGCCAATGTGATGAAACTGAAGGACTATCGCACGCCTCTTCACGCCTCTCTCACCGACGCAGTCCTCAACATGATCGACCTGATACGTGAGGGCAGCCCGGCGGGTTGGGATGATGACCTGAAAGGTTTCTGGAACATCGAGTACAAGGGCACGGTCACCCAAGCGGCTCCTCTCGCCGTCGTGTCTGCCGCCATTCTGACCCGCGACGAGAAACTCTTCTCCGAACGCGCACTCCCGACGATTTGCTTCCTTCTCAGCCGCAAGTCTGCTCACTTTGCCGGAGTGGGCGCTGACCGTCCAACGGGAGAACTGGCTGGCCCAAGCACGTTCTTCGGAACGACTTGTTGGCAGGGACTTCACGACCTGCTGGGAAGGCTGAATCCGTGGCTCGTGGAGATCGGGATGCCCAACGGCGAAATCCGGCACGACCAGACCTACAACGTGTCACCGCGATGGTCCGAACTTCTGGCGGCCTGGCGCCTGAAACCCGAGCCGGCGTTGCTCGACGAAATTCAAAAACTCGCCGACCGCTTCATCGATGAGGAGGTATTTGGAACTCACACCGAGCCCATCAATTACATTAAGTTCTACAACATCAGTTTCTACCCCTACTGGTGGGACCTGGTGGACCTGTACGAATTGACGGGGAAGAAGCGCTATCTCGAAGCCGCCGAGGAAGGCGCCTTCCACACCATGGCGGGCATCTGGTCCCAGCCTCCGATTCCGGACGGCAAGGTGACGATTCATCCGGACGGCCAACCCCCTGCCCTGGGCCGGATCGCCTGGAAAGGAACCGAGAAGTTCCGCCTGAACTACCCCATTCCGGAGGGGATGGCGAAGGAGCGCGGCGTTCCGGCGTGGACCGTCGCCCAAGTCGGCCTTGGTTTTGAACAGCCTTCCACATACTTCGCGGAGGAAGGCCACATGAAGAACATTCTCATGTCCTGCTGGGCGCCACACCTCTTGCGCATGTATGAGCACACGGGCCGCGATATCTACCAGACCTACGCGCGCAACGCGATCATCGGACGTTTCACCAACTACCCCGGCTATTACGTCTGCGGTCTGACAGACCTCTATACCAAACCGGATTATCCCTGCGTCGGACCCGACGTAACCGCTCTTTACTTCCACCACGTCCCGCCCCAGTTGGCTTTCGCTCTCGACTATCTCGTCGCCCAGGCCGAGCAACGCTCCAAGGGAGCCATTCAGTTCCCCTGGAGCAAGCAACAGAATTACGCCTGGTTCATCAATCGCGTCTACGACCTGCGCCCCGGACAGTTCTACGGCGAAGATGGCGCGGTCCTCTGGCTCGACCGACAGATCACGGCCATTCAGTCCAAGGACGTCGACTGGATCGCTGCCCGAGGCACTGAACGCTTCTACCTCGCGCTGATGAGCCAGTCGGATGAAATAGTCCGGGTGAATCCCGGGCTGAATTCTGCGTTGATCGGCTTGAGGAAGAACGGCAAGGCTCGCGTTATTCAGCAGGACGGAAGCATCGAGGAGATCGACATTCCAAATCTCTCTGACATCGCCATTCCGCCCCGCGGGATCGTCTCTCTTTCCCTCCCCGCCGAAAAACGCGAGCAGTTCCCCAAAGTCCCGCCTCTGAAGAAAAGCGAGCCGCAGAAGGTCGAGATCGACGGCCCATGGGGCAACCTCCACGCTTACCGGATCCGCACCCCCTTCGGCCGTGATGCCCTTTACGCTTACTTCGACGGAAATCTCGGCGAAGATGCCCGGGCGATCCTCACCATCAAAGGTATGCCCGATGCCGAGCGAAGCGACAACGTTCACCCCTACGAATTCAT
This sequence comes from bacterium, assembly GCA_013203855.1. Classification (GTDB taxonomy): domain Bacteria; phylum Sumerlaeota; class Sumerlaeia; order UBA8349; family UBA8349; genus JABMPG01. Next base: position 967 of record JABMPG010000744.1, on the reverse strand, counting down.
CGTCTATCCCGTGGAAATGGATCGGGACCTGGAGATCACCGTTTCCATTCAGGCAACCGACAGAGCAAATGCCCGGAAAGTGGAGTTGAGCCTCCCGGCGAACTAGGATATGGTCCGGTCGGGAGGCTGCGGCCACTCGCTTTGACACTCTGAGGAGGAACACAACATGTCATCTCGTCACGCCTTCATTTCTGTAACCTCGAAAGCAATCGCGATCCTGGCCATCGCGCTCCTGGTCGGCTGGATGTGCCCGGCCCGCGCCGCAGATGTCCTGGTCGAGGCCGAAGATTTCCAATTCTACGGCATCTGGCAGCGCACCTCAGCGGGCGAAGCCTCGGGCGACTTTCAGATTCAAGTGATGGGCGGGCCGAAAAAGGAACCCGACGCCATAACGCTCATTGAACTGCCCGAAACGGGGACTTACAACATCTGGGTCAGTTCTCGGGACTATACCGATCATGAGCCGGGCGAACGCCGCTTCCGAATTCTCATCGACGACATACCCGCTGACATCGAGTCCGGCGCCCACGGTCACGACGGTTACTATTGGGAAAAGGTGAAAACGATGCCCCTCGAGAAGGGGCGTCACGTTCTCGCCGCAAACGACACCACGGCCCACTACGGCCGTTTCGACGCAATAATCCTCACCACCTCGGACGCGAATCCCAACACACTCGACGAAAGGGCGCTGCAGAAATGGCGGATCGAGCCGATTACGTTGAAAACAACTCCCCCTGACATCTTCGCGAACGTTCCCTTGCTCGTCCCCGCAGGTGAAATGGAAGAAGTGGCCCGGCTGGACAACGGCCAGGTCCGCATGATCTTCCAGAAGTACAAGGACGCCCAGGGCAAGATTCAGGTCGTCCGCCACACCGAGCTGAAGGTGGGCGGCGACTGGCGTTGACTTCCCTCCAAACCCCAGTAGGAACATCTTTTTGTCATCTATAATCCTGAAGCAGATGTGCGC
>JABMPG010000743.1 GCA_013203855.1 bacterium | reverse complement strand
GTCGGATCGCTTCTCGAAGTCGGCACCGGGTTCCACCCCGAACTGACCGGCCGAGAGAACATCTACCTCAACGGCGCGATCCTCGGCATGCGCAAGCAGGAGATCGACCGCAAGTTCGACGAGATCGTCGCGTTCGCCGAGGTCGAAAGATTCCTCGACACCCCCGTCAAACGCTACTCCAGTGGCATGCGGGTCCGCCTCGGCTTCGCCGTCGCCGCCCACCTCGACCCCGAAATCCTCATCGTCGACGAAGTCCTCTCCGTCGGCGACGCCGCCTTCCGCAAACGCTGCCTCGGCAAAATGGACACCGTCGCCCGAGGCGGCCGAACCGTCCTCTTCGTCAGCCACAACATGGCGGCGGTTCAAAACCTGTGTTCCCGGGCTATACTGCTCGTGGATGGACGGCAAGAGGTCAATGGAACTCCCGAGAATGTGATCGCCGCATACCTGGAGAAGACCGAGGAGTGGGCCGACCAGGAAGGCGGATACTTCGTCAATCGAGACCTTCTGCAGAGTCAAGCCCGGAAGGACATCCGGTTCACGGACATTCAGATCCTGGATGAGATAGGCAGTCTGGCCAAGACCGTCCGAACCGGCCAGAAACTGGTGGTTCGCATGCACTATGAAACCACCGACCGAATTGCCTCACCCGCCTTTGGCGTCATGCTTGAAACGGATTACGGGCAGGAAGTGTTTCGCCTCACCACCACCCCGATCAGTGGCTTCTTGATCGATAATCTTGGAAAAAAGGGGAGCGTCGATCTGACCATCGACTGGTTGCCTCTGACTGCTGGGCGATGCCGGCTGTCTGTTCTGTTCCTCCACCGTGGCGGCCAGCCTTATATCCACCTGGACCAAGTGATCATCTTCGATGTCCAGCCCTGCGATGTGTACAATAGCGGTCTGGCCCTGGAGAGAAATCGTGGCCTGATTGTTCTGCCCCACTCCTGGCGCCACCAGATACTCGAGGCCCCCCTGGAGGAGCCATGTTGAATCGCCTGCGAGAATTCCTCAAAAAAGACAGTCGCAGCACTACGCCCCAGACGGGCGTGATGGCGAAACGGGGTCGATTTGCCGATATGAAAATGTTCACGCCGGGAAAGAGACCGGTGATCGTCGACGTGGGCGCCAACAAGGGCCGGACGATCCGCAGATTTCTCCAGTTGTTTCCTGATGCCACCATTTTCGCATTCGAGCCCCAGCCGGATCTCGCCGACGACTTGCGTGCCGCCTTTGCCGACACGAAACGGGTCGAAGTGCGGCAGATGGCGGTAGGCTCACGCGTTGGCGAGATCGAGTTTCAGGTTCTCCGCCACGCTTCCTCCTCGTCGGCCCTGCCACCGAGTCAACACAACATCAGGTATCATCCGGGCGATATGGACGTCGTTGAGAAAATAAGGGTGCAGCAGACGACCCTGGATTCCGCCCTGGACGTAGAGCGGGTGGATATTCTCAAACTGGACATTCAAGGCTTTGAACTCGAGGCCTTGCGAGGCGCCACGCAAATTCTGAAAAAGACCAATCTCCTCATGACGGAGATCGAGTTCCTTCCTCTATACGAAGAACAGGGGCTCTTCGCGGATGTGGATACTTTTCTGCGCGGCCAAGGCTTCCGTCTCTTCAATCTTTATGATCTTTTCACTCAGGAGGACGGCCAGCTTACCGCAGGAGATGCGCTGTATCTTAACGAGAGCCAGCCTTTCCTCCCGACTCCGCTGGAAGGAAACTGACGTGCTTGGAACCCAAAGAATACGACGCATCGTGGAGAACTTGCTGAAACACCCCGCGTCCTATCGGGCTTCCGACGAAGAGGTCGAGGCGTTTGAAAGTGTTGCGCAACATCCCTTTCTGGTCAGTTTCCCCCGCACAGGCAGCCATTGGCTCCGGATGCTGATGGAACTCTACTTCGAGCGTCCGACTCTTGTTCGTGCTTTCTATTACCCCGAGAGCAGAGACTACCTCCTTCTGCACACCCACGATATGGATCTCCAGGTTCAAAGAAGCAACGTTCTCTATCTCTATCGGAATCCCGTCGACACCGTTTTCTCCCAGATGTCCTACGAGAAGGAGGACCTCGACAGCCCCGATCGCATCGCTTTCTGGAGCGGGGCGTACAGCCGTCATCTGCTCAAATGGCTGATCGAAGACGATTTCACCACCAGGAAGACCATTCTCTCCTATGAAAAGATGCGTCGCGACCTCAATTCGGAATTCGCGAAAGTGACCGGCCATTTTTCAGCCTTTCTGGATCCCGAGAGACTCGCGGCTGCCGAATCTCGGGTTTCACGCAATGAGGTCAAGAGCAAGACCACCCACGACGATCGTGTTGTACAGCTAAAGTCAGATTATGAGGAGAAAAGAGAACGGTTTCGCCGCGATCATAGCACCGATGTCTGGAAAACCGTCTTGTCCACGCACGCACGCATGGCGGATTTCTTTCCCGATCACACCGCTGAAACACTGTCATGACCCTCGTCCGGATCATAAAGCCCTGGAATGAGCCAGACCTTCTCAGACAGACTCCGAACGGGAGAGGAGAGTGGAACGGCATCCATTTCACACTCGACCCGGTCATGAAATGCGATTACGTATTTGTTCTGAACCGTGTTCCAGACGAGACTCGCCTTCATTGTCCTTCCGAGAACGTGCGGGCAATCATCCAAGAACCTCCCGTGCCCGAGTACAGGTGGTTGCGGAAGGGGTTCGGCCCTTTTCATCGAGTCTACACACAGGACACACGAATGACTGGCGAAAAGCGCGTGCTGAGTCAGCCAGCTCTGCCTTGGTATGTGAACCGGGACTACGATACTCTGAAAAAAATGGCGATCCCGGACAAGTCCCGGAATCTTTCATGTGTGGCAAGCAGTGAGACGAATCGAGTGGGCAAACTACGCCGGGTTCAGTTCTTGCAGGCTCTGGGCCGCGAGGTCGATTTCGACCTGTTTGGGCAAGGCTTCTCGTCCTTGGTGGACAAGTGGGACGGAGTTGCGCCCTATCGTTACTCCCTCGCTATCGAGAATCATAGCGGGCCCTGGTATTGGACCGAGAAACTCTCCGACTGCTTTCTTGCCTGGACCATGCCCATCTACTACGGGTGTATGAATCTGGCGGAGTTCTTCCCACCGGAATCCTATATTCAAATCGACATTCAGAGCGCGGATGCAATCGACCAGGTGAAGGAAGCCCTCCGCAGCGACAAGTGGATTCGCAACCGGAACGCGATTGCTTACGCTAGGGAACTGGTGCTCGAACGGCACCAGTTCTTCCCATATGTTGCCTCTCTGGTCGAGAAGGAGTCGAATATGACAGAATCGGCTCCCGGAGACATTCTGCTTCCGGCCCTTCCAAACCTTTACCCAAGGCCCCGAAAAGAGAAGGTACGCCGGCTGATCCGGCGGCTTTTGCCGTTCTAGATTTCGGTAGAGAAAGGCAGTTCCACAACGTGCCAGCCACGATCTCTCTAAGCATCGTTCTTGGCTATCGAAACCGAGAAACGGAAAGGCTTGCGAGGCTTCTGGACTCTCTGGCCGACCAGAACCGGCATGACCTCGAGGTTTTGCTGGTTGACTATGGGAGCGAGCCGCCCTTTCAGGAGAAGGCCCGCCGCCTGGCGGCAGAGCATTCCTTCTGTCAGTATGTCTTCTCGGAAAGTCGCGGCCTGCCATGGAATCGCTCGCAGGCGCTAAACATCGGAGGCCGCCGCGCCAAGGGGGATTTCGTTCTCTTCACCGACGCGGACATGCTTTTCCCGCCGAGATTTGTGGACCACGTTCTTGCGCGAGCAGCCGAGAACAGGGTCCTCTACTGCTATCCTCACATGTTGCCACGAGATTTCGAGGATTTCGCGAATCTGGGAGCATACGTCGAGAACTTTCCAACGCCGGGCCAGACCGCGAAGGGAGGCTGCCAGTGCCTCTCCACTAAACTGTTTCGGCAAATCAGAGGGTTTGATGAGTACTATCACTATCATGGCGTGGAAGATCGCGATCTCTGGTATCGCTGCAATTCCATGGGTATGCAGGAGGAATGGTTGAACGGACGGGTGGAGATTTTTCACCAGTGGCACCCGACTTGGTCTTACAACACGCCCGGGCACTTGCCAGATGGACTTCTCGCCCGCTTCGAGGATCACTTTCACCGTATGGGCAAGGAACTTGTCCGGAATTCCGACGATTGGGGACACATACACACATCCGAAGATCGACCGGTCTACCGGCTTCTCGATTTTGAGAAACAGGCTCTTCATCTATCCGGGGATCTCCAACTCAAATGTTGGAAGCCCAACAGCAATCTCTCATCACAGCGGTTGGTGCGCGCCTTCCATGAGCTTCCCGTCGACCATTGTCTAGCAGTGGATTACGCCTTCTTCCCCAAGCGGAATCAGATTCTTGGACAGACGATTTCTCTTCTGAACAAGGGCTTGCATCGGTTTTCGCCCGCTCTCGATCTGGATTTCTCCCCCAATCTCCTTCACGCCGCTCTCGCCGAGATGATAGAACATAACAAGAAGAAAGTGGCCGACCTGTATCTTGCATTCTCCTGTCGGGAAGGTGTCTCCTGATCCTCAAGAAGTGAACACATGGATAAATCGTTCTGGCAAAAAGCCCGAGAGAAGGCGTCGTGGCAGCTGATCCTCGGCTGGTGGCGGGTTCGGCCTGTAATCGGACGGGCAGCTGAGATTCTGCGCTATTCCACAAGGTTTTCCGGAACTCCTCAACGGTTTCACATCGTTACCTGCGAGAGGAATGCCGGTGAATATCTCGTCAAGTGTCTGGATTCAGTCTACGAGCAGGAGTATGACAGGCGCCTTGTCAGGCAGATCGTCATTGATGACGCTTCGACCGATGGGACTGACAGACGCATCGAAGAGTGGCTCGCGACACACCCGGATCACAGTGTCGAATATCACCGTAACCTCGTGCGTCTCGGAGGCTGTTTGAACACGATGCGCGGATTCCGAATGGCCCGGCCCGGGACGATAGCCATCGAACTGAATGGCGACGATTGGCTGCCCGATTCCAATGTTCTGCCTTTCATCAACCGCGTCTACCACGATGGGAACATATGGATGACATATAACACAGCTCGCTTCACCGATCACAGGCGTCGCCCCTTCTCTCATCCCATTCCAAGAGAAGCAATTGCGCAAAACTCCTTCCGCAAGACGCACTGGTATACAGGTTGTCTTCACTCCTTTCGATCCGAACTGTTTTCTCATCTGCGCGAAGTCAGCATGATCGATCCGGAAACTGGAGATTATTGGCAGAATGCGGATGATGCCGCCTTCTACCTTTCTCTTCTCGAACTCTCCGGCGCGCACTCCCGGCACTTGGATCGCATCACCTACATCCAGAACGTTCGGGATTACTCCGAGGTGAAAACCGATCCCAAGGGACAACGTGATCGTACCCGCAGAATCCGGGAGATGACGCCCTATTCCCCTCTGCCAAATCTGACTATAGGAGAGGCACAGACTCTGGGATTGACTTGGAAGGAAGCCGGAGCCGTCGCCCATGAATGAGATCCTGCGCCGCTTCAAGTACTGGTTGAAGTTGAAGTATCGGGTCGCGCTTGGGCGCGGGTGGGGAGGGCGGGGGTGGGAGAGGGTTTGGGTCGGGCTTGTCCGGCCTACCGGCAACCGCGCCTTCTGGGTCGTTTCTTCGCAGCGCAACGCCGGGCGGGATGTGGTTCGGTGTCTGGATTCAGTGTACGGTCAGGACTATGATCGGGATCGTGTTCGGCATGTGATGATCGATGACGCGTCCACAGATGAGACGCCTCGGATTATCGAGGACTGGCTGGCGGGCCATCCCGGTCACAGCGTGGAATACATCCATCAGACCGAGCGGCAAGGGGGCTGCTCGAATAACCTGCTAGGTTTCAGAATGTCCGGGCCCAGTTCCATCGTTCTGGAACTGAATGCCGATGACTGGCTGCCCGATCCGGGCGTGCTGGATTATCTCAACCGGGTCTATGAGGACTCCGGCACCTGGATGACCTACAACACGATGATTTTGAGCGACGGCTTCATTCCGAAACCCGCGCCGATTCCGCGAAAGGTCCTGGAAGCGGGTAACATCCGGGAAACCAAGTATTTCGGGCCGCACCTGCATTCGTTCCGGCGGGAATTGCTTGCGCATGTCCCGGAGGAGAAGTTGATCGATCCAGCGACGGGGAAGTATTTCGCGAGCGCGGACGACCAGGCATTCTATCTGACTCTGTTCGAGCTCTGCGGCAACCATGCGCGGCATCTCTACCGCATGACCTATGTCTACAACTTCAAGGGTTATGCCGAAGACTATGGAAAACGATCCGAGCAGGAAGAGCGGGTGAAGCGCATCCGCAGTTTGCCGAAGGCGCTTCCTCTCAGGGATCTCGGAAAGGATGCTTCATGACCGACCAGTCCTCGGGGCCTCTCGTTTCGGTGGTGATCCCGGCCTATAACGCCGAGGCGTTTCTGCGCCGCGCGATCCAGTCCGCGTTGGACCAGACCTGGCGACCGCTGGAGATCATCGTTGTGGACGATGGATCAACGGATTGCACAAGGGCCCGGGCCGCGGCTTTCGGCGATCCCGTGCGGGTTCTATATCAGGAAAACAAGGGCCAACCCGCCGCGACGAATCGCGCGATCTGGGAGAGCGCCGGCAACATCATAGCCCTGCTTGACGCCGATGACGAATGGTTGCCCGATCGCCTTAAGAAGACGGTGCGGCCTCTGATCGACAACGCAAAAGTGGGTCTCACGTATTGTCGATCCGCCATGGTCTCTGAAGATGGCTCGGAGGGCCTTCTTGGGCGCCGCGACGAGGAATATCGAGTCTCCGGCGGGATATACCCTCCGCCTCGGATCTCGGTGCCGGCCTCGACCTTTCGCCGCGAGGTCTTCGACACATGCGGCTTCTTTGAGGAATCACTGCCGTGTTTCAATGACTTCGATATGTTTCTACGTGCCGCGGAGAAGTATGAAGTTCGAGAGATCCCCGAGACGCTGGTGAAGGTGCATGCCCACGGGTCGAGCCAGCGGCATCGCTATGACGCGGACGTGCGGATCAACGCGCGGCTGAAGGTGATGGCGCGGGCTCTGGCCAGGCGGCCGGATCTCTACGATCGTGACGCGGCCCTGGCCGGGACTCTTTTCGCCTGCGGAATTCATGCCCTCGACGGAGGGAGGCAGTCTCAGGCCTTCCGCTACTTCATGGCCTCCTGGTTTCTCGTGCCGCGATGGGCTGCGTTGCGGTTTGGGCTGGGGAGCCTGTTCCGTCGGGCCTGAAAGTTGGCAGCATAGCCAAGCCCTTGATGGCTGGACATTGATTGTCGAATCGCCGGCGAGGGCGCCGGTGCCACGCTTTCTTCGAGACACCCTCGGCGCATCACTCCCCCGCCCGGGACTCTTCCCTCCTGAAGACCAGGTGTTTCCCTTTTCCGTCGAGCGAAGCGTGGATCGTGTCGCCTTCCTCGAACTTGCCTTCGAGAATCTCGAGGGCCAGTGGATCGAGAAGGTAGCGCTGCACGGCTCGACGCAGAGGTCGCGCACCGTAGGCCGGCTCGTAGCCCTGCTCGCCCAAGAACTCCCCGACCGCATCGTCGACCACAAGGCGCATCTTGCGCTCGGCGAGACGTCGCTGAGCCTTCTGGATTTCCAGGCCCACGATCTGATTGAGCGCCTCCCGTGTGAGACTCTTGAAGATCACGATCTCATCGACCCGGTTCAGGAACTCGGGCTTGAAG